>DASUYB010000065.1 GCA_036377595.1 Longimicrobium sp.
CCCCACCCTCTCCCGGTACGGGAGAGGGCGAGCGCTCTAAGGCGCGGGGAGAGGGCAGACCGGGGGCCGCACAGCAGCAGTCGGTTTGCCCCCGGCCTCGCGGTGCACCGAAGATTGTGACCGAGCCGCAGGTGGGGCGGCAGACGGATCTACCACCCTCTCCCGTTATCGGGAGAGGGCTTGCGCTCTAAGGCGCAGGGTGAGGGGCTCCGCCGCCGCGCCGGGGCCGGTGACGCGAGCGGCTGGGTTCCGTGCCATCCCGGCGCTGAGCACACGCGCCGAACTGAGGCACATACATCCGACGACGGGTGACCGAACGATGAGCGTTGAAGTGATAGAGAACGGGCACGACGGAGGGCTGACCGGCACCGAGATCGCCGTGGTAGGGATGGCGGGGCGGTTCCCGGGCGCGGAGTCGCTGGACGAGCTGTGGAGCCTCGTCGCCGAGGGGCGCGAGGGGATCCGCGACTTCTCCGACGACGAGCTGCTCGCCGCCGGCATCCCCCGCGCGCTGCTCGACGACCCGGCGTACGTCAGGCGGCTGGGCGTGCTGCGCGACATCGACCGCTTCGACGCCGCCTTCTTCGGCTACGTCCCCCGCGAGGCCGAGGCGCTCGAGCCCGCGCACCGCGTCTTCCTGGAGTGCGCGTGGGAGGCGCTGGAGAACGCCGGGTGCGACACCGCGCGCTTCCCCGGCGCCGTCGGCGTCTACGCCGGCGCCGGCGAGCCGCACTACGCCAACCACAACCTCCTCACCCGCCCCGAGGTCATCGCGGCGCTGGGCTACTTCGCCGTGAACGTGGGGAGCAACAAGGAGTTCTTCTCCACGCGCGTGGCGTACAAGCTGGACCTGCGCGGCCCCGCCGTGGGCGTGCAGACCGGCTGCTCCACCTCGCTCGTCGCCATCCACGTGGCCGTGCAGGCGCTGCTCGCGCACGAGTGCGACCTGGCGCTGGCCGGCGGCGCGTCCGTCTCCGTCCCCTCTCCCTCGGGCTACCTGTGGGCGCCGGGGGGGATCATGAGCGCCGACGGCCGCTGCCGCGCGTTCGACGCGGACGCGAGCGGCACCGCGGGCGGCAACGGCGCGGGCGCCGTGGTCCTCAAGCGGCTGGAAGACGCGCTGCGCGACGGCGATCCCATCCGCGCGGTGATCCGCGGGAGCGCGGTGAACAACGACGGGTCGCACAAGGTGGCCTTCACCGCGCCCTCCGTCGAAGGCCAGGCGGCTGTGATCGGCGAGGCGCTGGCCGTCTCCGGCATCCCCGCCGAGTCGATCCGCTACGTGGAGGGGCACGGCAGCGGCACCGAGCTGGGCGACCCCATCGAGATCGCCGCGCTGACCGAGGCGTTCCACGCGCAGACGGAGCGCACCGGCTTCTGCGCGGTGGGAAGCATCAAGAGCAACATCGGCCACACCGACGCTGCCGCGGGAGTGGCGGGCTTCATCAAGGCCGTGCTGGCGCTGGAGCACGCCACCATCCCGCCCACGGCGCACTTCCGCACGCCCAACCCCAACATCGACTTCGCCTCGTCCCCCTTCTACGTCGCGTCGCAGGCCGAGCCGTGGGAGCGGGGAAGCGAGCCGCGCCGGGCGGGCGTCAGCTCGTTCGGCATCGGGGGGACGAACGCGCACGTGATCGTGGAGGAGGCGCCGGCGCCGCGCCCGTCGCGGCCGCGCCGCCGGTGGCACGTCCTCACCCTCTCCGCGAAGACGGCGACCGCGCTGGACGCGGCGACGGAGCGGCTGGCGGCGCATCTCCGCGCGCATCCCGGTCTCCCCCTCGCCGATGTCGCGCACACGCTGCAGAGCGGGCGCAGGGAGATGGAGCACCGGCGCATGCTCGTGGTCCGCGACGGCGAGGACGCGGCGGCGCTGCTGGAGGGCCGCCACCCCGACCGCGTCGCCTCCGGCACGGTGGACGAGACGCTGCGCTCCGTCGCCTTCCTCTTCCCCGGCGTGGGCGACCAGTACCCGCAGATGGCGCGCGGGCTGTACGACACCGAGCCCGTCTTCCGCGCCGAGGTGGACCGCTGCGCGGAGATCCTGCGCGCGCGCTTCGGCATCGACCTCCTCGCCGCCATCCATCCCGGCGCCGCGCCGGCGGAGGCCGCGCCGGGCACGGGGCTCGATCTCCGCGCGATGCTGGCGAAGGAGGAGGCCGATCCCGCCGCGGAGCGGCTGAACCGCACCGAGCTGGCGCAGCCCGCCGTCTTCGTCATCGAGTACGCCCTGGCGAAGCTGTGGATGAGCTGGGGGATCGCGCCGCGCGCGGTGATCGGCCATTCGCTCGGCGAGTACGCCGCGGCGACGATCGCGGGCGTGTTCGCGCTGGAGGACGCGCTGGAGCTGGTGACGGCGCGCGGGCGGCTGATCTCCGACCTCCCCGCGGGCGCCATGCTCGCCGTCCCCCTCTCGGCGGAGGCGGTGCGGCCGTTCCTGGCGGAGGGCGCCGCCGTCGCCACCCTCAACGCGCCGGAGCTGTGCACCGTCGCGGGGACGCCCGAGGCCGTCGAGGCCGTCCGCCTCCGCCTCGCGGATGCCGGCCACGTAGCCCGGCCGCTGAAGACGACGCACGCCTTCCACTCGCCGCAGATGGACGCGCTCGTCGGGCCGGTGCGCGAGATGGTGGGGCGGATGCGGCTCTCCGCGCCCTCCATCCCCTTCGTCAGCAACGTGACGGGGACGTGGATCACGGCCGCCGAGGCGACCGATCCGGCGTACTGGGCGCGCCACATCCGCCAGCCGGTGCAGTTCGAGCGCGGCGTGGGCGAGCTGCTGAAGGAGCCGGGGCGCGTCCTCCTCGAAGTCGGTCCCGGACAGACGCTGTCCACCTTCGTGCGGCAGCGGCCGGACGCGGGCGGCGTCACCGTCATCCCCACCGTCCGCTACCCGTACGACCGCACGGCGGACACGGCGTTCGCCCTCGGCGCGCTCGGCCGGCTCTGGCTGGCGGGGATCACCCCCGACTGGGCCGCCTTCCACGAGGGCGAGCGGCTCAACAAGGTCGCGCTCCCCACCTATCCTTGGGAGCGGCAGCGCTACTGGATCGACGCGCCGGCGCACGACGAGGAGCCGTCCGCCGTCGCGCGCGCTGGAAAGAAGGCCGATCCCGCCGCGTGGCTCTACACGCCGGTGTGGAAGCGCACCCCCGCCGCCCGTCCCGCCGCGGACGACGGCGCGCGCTGGCTGGTCTTCCACGACGGCAAGCGGCTGGGGGACGACGTCGCCGCGGCGCTGCGGGCGCGCGGGCGCGAGGTCGTGCTCGTCCGCCCGGGCGAGCGCTTCGAGCAGGTCTCCGGTGGGGAGATGGCGATTCGTCCCGCCGCGCGCGAGGACTACGCGGCGCTGCTGGACACCGTCCGCGGCGAATCTCCCGTCCACGCGATCCACCTCTGGTCGAACGCCGAGGCCGGCGCGGAGGGGCGCGCCTTCGTCTCCCTCGCCCTTCTCGCCGCCGCGCTGGGGCACGATCGCGAGTGGAAGCCGCGGCTCGTCGCCGTCACCGCCGAGGCGCAGGACGTCACCGGCGGCGAGGCGATCGATCCCTACGCGGCCATCCTCGCCGGCGCGTGCAGCGTCGTGCGCGAGGAGCACCCGAACGTCGCCTGCGTGGCGGTGGACGTGCTGCCGTACGACACCGCCGCGGCCGAGACTCTCGTCACGGAAGCGCTGGCCGGCGCGGGCGACGCCGTCGTCGCCATCCGCCGCGGGCGGCGCTGGGTGCGCGGCTTCGAGGCGGTGCGTCCGGCGCCCGCCGCCGCGGTGGAGCCGGGCGACGTGTGGTTCTTCGCGGGCGGGCTGGACGGGCGCAACGACCTGCTGGCGCGGCACCTGGCCCGCCGCGGCGCGCGCCTGGCGCTCGCGCATCCCGATCTCCCGGACCGGCTGAACTGGGACCAGGTCGTCGAGCGGCGCGAGGCGGACGACCCCATGCGCCAGCTGATCGAGACCGTCCGCGAGCTGGAGGCGGCGGGGACGGAGGTGCTCGCGCTGCGGGCGCATCTCTATAACGCCACGCAGGCCGCGGACGCGCTGGCCGCCGCGGAGCAGCGCTTCGGGCGGATCGACGGCGTGGTGGTGGCGCCGCCGCTGGACGCCATTGGCGGCTTCCAGGCGCTCGGCGACGCCAGCGCCGGCGAGTGGGCGCGCGACTTCGGCCTGTTCGCGCGGGAGCTGGAGGCGCTGGCCGCCGTCCTCGCCGCGCGCGACGTCCGGCACGTGCTGCTGGAGTCGTCGCTGACGCCGGTGCTGGGCGGGGTGGGCCACGCGCGCATCGCCGCGGCGCACGCGTTCGTCGACGCGTTCGCGCACCGCCAGTCGCTGGACGGGCGCCGCGCGTGGACGTCGCTCGGGTGGGACCGCTGGTACGCGCCCGGCGAGCCGGCGCAGGGCTACGGGATGAGTGCCGACGAGGCCGCCACTGTCTTCGCGCACGCGCTCTCGCTCGCCGGCGAGCCGCAGCTGCTGCTGTCGACGGGCGACGTGGCCGCGCGCATCGCCGAGGCGGGGCGGACGGAGGCGCGCGGCGCGATGGCGGCGGCGCACGCCCGGCCGCAGCTGGAGACGGAGTACTTCGCGCCGGAGACCGAGGCCGAGCGGATGGTCGCCGGGCTCTGGCAGGAGCTGCTGGGGATCGACCGCATCGGCGTGCACGACGACTTCTTCGGGCTCGGCGGGCACTCGCTGCTGGCCACGCAGATCGTCTCGCGCGTGCGGGAGATGTGGGGGCTGGAGCTGCCGCTGAAGACGGTGTTCGAGGCGCCCACCATCGCGCGCTACGCCGAGCTGATCGAGGCCGCGATCATGGCAGAGATCGAGGAGATGTCGGAGGAGGAGATCCTGAGCCTGGCGTAGGGACCCTCACCCCCCGGCTTCCTCTGCCGACAGCAGGCCCCGACAGCAGGCCCCGACAGCAGGAGAGGGGGAGACCTCAGTGCGGGTGGGTGGTGACGGAAGTGGGTGGCCCTCCCCGGCTCGCCCTCCCCGGCTCGCCTAGGCTCGCCACCCCTCCCGTACCGGGAGGGGTAGGGGTGAGGAGATCGGCGCGGACAGCGGGGATGGGCGCGGCCGCGGGGTGGCCCCCTCCCCCGGCCCCTCCCCCGCTGCGCAGGGGAGGGGAGAACAAAGCGCGGGGAAGGCGACGGGAGCGGACCGCGGGCCTCGCGGTGCACCGGAGCTTCTGACCGCGCCGCCAGATGCGCGGCAGATGGCACCCCCACCCTCTCCCGGTACGGGAGAGGGCGAGCGCTCTAAGGCGCGGGGAGAGGGCGGCCGGAGGGCCGCACGAAGGACGAAGGCTGATGCGGGTTTCGAGCGAATCCGAGCGACGACTGAAGGATACACGATGAGCGATACGACCACGGGAGCGAAGGCCGACCGCCTGGCCGAGGCCAAGCGCCTGCTGCTGGAGAAGCGCCTGCGCGGCGAGGTGAAGCGCGCGCCACGCGAGACCATCGGCAAGGCGCCGGGCGGGCCCGCGTACCCGATGAGCTACCAGCAGGAGCAGCTCTGGTTCCTGGACCAGCTCCAGCCCGGCAGCCCGTTCTACAACATCCCCGGCGCGTCGCTCGTGTCCGCGCGCATCGACGTGCCCACGCTCGAGCGCGCGCTCGGCGAGGTGGTGCGGCGCCACGAGGGGCTGCGCACCGTCTTCCGGCTGGTCGACGGCAAGCCCATGCAGATCGTCCAGCCGCCCTACCCCGTGTCCATCGAGGTCGAGGACCTGCGCGGGCCGGGCGGCCAGGACGCACCCGCCGCGGTCGTGCGCCGCAAGGCCAGCGACTGGGGCTCGCTCCCGTTCGACCTGCAGCGCGGGCCGCTTTTCCGCGCGCGCCTCTTCCGCGTGTCCGACGCCGACTACCTGCTGGTCTTCAACATCCACCACATCGTCACCGACGGCTGGGCCATGCCGATCGTGTCGCGCGACATGGAGGAGCTGTACGACGCGTTCAGCCGCGGCCTCCCCTCGCCCCTTGCCGAGCTGCCCATCCAGTACGCCGACTACTCGGTCTGGCAGCGGCGGCACCTGCAGGGCGAGACGCTGGAGAAGCAGCTGGCCTTCTGGCGCCGCCACCTCGACGGCGCCCCCGCGGCGCTCGATCTCCCCTACGACCGTCCCCGCCCGGCCGTCTCCAGCAACCGGGGGACGATGTACCGCTGGACGTATCCCGGCCGGCTGGTGGACCGGCTGCGGCGCCTGGGCCGCGAGGAGGGCGCGTCCATCAACATGGTGTTCATGGCCGGGTTCAACCTCCTGCTGCAGCGCTACAGCGGGCAGGACGACCTGGTCGTGGGCACGCTGCTGGGCAACCGCAACCGCGCCGAGCTGGAGCCGCTGGTGGGCTACCTGGTGAACTCCGGCGCCATCCGCACCCGGCTGGACGGCGACCCCACCTTCCGCGAGGTCGTGCGCCAGGTGCGCGCGTCGATCCTGGAGGCCGACGCCGCGCAGGAGGTGCCGTTCGACATGGTGGTCGACGCCGTGGGCGCGCCGCGCGACCCCGGGCGGAATCCGCTCTTCCAGGTGATGTACTTCCACCACACCTTCGTCGGCTCGCACCACCTCGACGACGCCGAGGGGCTGGCAGGGTCGCTCAACCTCCGCTCCCTCTACCAGGAGGGCGAGGCGGTGCTGGTCGACACCGGCGCCAGCAAGTTCGACATGACCTGGGCGACGCTGGAGATGAACGACTCCATGCCGTCCATGGTCGAGTACAGCACCGACCTGTTCGACGAGTCCACCATCGCCCGCATGGTGGCGCACCTGCGCGTGCTGCTGGAGGACGGCTGCGACCGCCCCGACCTCCCCGTCTCGCAGCTGGAGATGGTGAGCGAGGAGGAGCGCGCGACACTGCTGGCATGGGGGACCAACGAGCGCGGCTTCCCGCGCGAGACGCTGCCCGCGCTGCTCGAGGCGCAGGCCGCGGAGACGCCCGACGCCGTCGCGCTGGAGTTCGACGACGCGGCATGGACGTACGCCGAGCTGGCCGCGCACGCGCGCCGCATCGCCGCGTGGCTGGGGCGGCTGGGGGTGCGGCCGGGCGACGCCGTGGGCGTGGTCACCGCCAACAGCGCGCGGGTGATGGCGGCCATCGCGGGGATCCTGCGGGCGGGCGCGGCGGTGGTCCCGCTCGACCCCGAGTATCCGCCCGAGCGCCTGGCCTTCATCGCCGACGACACGGAGCTGCGCGTCTTCCTCACCGAGGGCGACCTGATGGCGTGGCTGGGCGAGCGCCCGCACGCCTCCCTCGTCCGCCTGGACCGCGAGTGGGCGGAGATCGAATCGCTCTCACCCGACCAGGATCTCCCGTCGTTCGGCGCGGAGTCGGTGGCGTACATCATCTACACCTCGGGATCGACGGGCACGCCGAAGGGGGTGCGCGTGCCGCACCGCTCCATCGTGCGGACCTGCCATCGCCCCGACTACGTGGATCTCGGGCCGCAGTCGCGCGTCGCCCAGCAGAGCAGCCTCCTCTTCGACGCGTCGATCTTCGAGATCTGGGGCGCGTTCCTGAACGGGGGCACGCTGGTCAACATCGACCGCGACTTCCTGCTCGACGCGGCGGGCTACGACCGGAAGCTGGTGGAGAAGCGGGTGAACGTCGTGTTCCTGACCACCGGGATGTTCAACCAGGTGGCGGACACCAACCTCTCCACCTTCGCCTCGCTCGACCAGGTGCTCACCGGCGGCGAGGCCATCTCCCGCGCGCACGCCCGGCGGGTGGTCGAGGCGCATCCCGGGCTCCGCCTCCTGCACATGTACGGGCCGACGGAGAGCACGGTCTACACCACCAGCCATCCCCTCCGCGCGGAGGACTTCGATCGCGCGATCGTCCCCATCGGCACGCCGGTGGGGGGGACGCGCGCGTACGTGGTGAGCGCGGGCGGGCGGCTGGCGGGCGTCGGCGTGCCCGGCGAGCTGTGGGCCGCGGGCGACGGCGTGGCGCTGGGCTACCACCGCCGCCCGGAGCTGGACGCCGAGCGCTTCGTGGCCGACCCGTTCGCGGGCGAGGGGCGCGCGTACCGCACGGGCGACCGGGTGCGCTGGGCGGCCGACGGCGTGCTGGAGTTCCTGGGCCGCATCGACGACCAGGTGAAGGTGCGCGGCTTCCGCATCGAGCCCGGCGAGGTCGAGGCGGCGCTGCGGCTCCATCCCGCCATCCGCGACGCCGCGGTCGCCGCGCGCGAGGACACGGGGGAGAAGAAGCTGGTCGGCTACCTCGTCCCCGTCGCCGAGGCGCCGTCGGTCGACGAGGTGCGCGCGTTCCTGAAGGGGCATCTCCCCGAGTACTACGTCCCCACCGTCTTCGTCACCGTCGACGCGCTGCCGCTGACGCCGGCGGGGAAGGTCGACCGCAAGCGGCTTCCCGCGCCCGAGGGGCGGCGGCTGGAGAGCACGCAGGGGTTCGTGGCCCCGCGCACGCCGGCGGAGGAGACGCTGGCGCGGATCTGGGCCGAGGTGCTGAACGTCCCCCGCGTGGGCGTCTACGACAACTTCTTCTCGCTGGGCGGGGATTCGATCCTCTCCATCCAGGTAATCGCGCGCGCGCAGCAGGCGCATCTCCGCATCAGTCCGCGGCTCCTGTTCGTGCACCAGACGGTGGCCGAGCTGGCTGCCGCCGTGGGCGAGACCGCGCACTTCGCCGCCGAGCAGGGGGTGGTCACCGGGCCCGTGCCGCTCACCCCGGTGCAGCGCTGGTTCTTCGCGCAGGGGTCGCCCGAGCCGCACCACTTCAACCTCGCCGCGGCGTTCGACGCAAAGCAGCAGATCGACGCGGGGGTGATGGAGCGCGCCGTGGCCGCCGTCCTCGCGCACCACGACGCGCTGCGGATGCGGTACAGCCAGGTGGACGGCGTGTGGTCGCAGACGGACGCCGATCTCTCCGATCCCACGCCGTTCGAGACCATCGACCTCTCCGCGGTCCCCGCGGCGGAGCGGGAGGCGGCGTTTACCGCGCGGGCGGAGGCGCTGCAGCGCTCGCTCGACCTCGCCTCCGGCCCCGTCGTCCGCTGGGCGCTGGTGGAGATGGGGGACGGGGCGCAGCGCCTGGTCTTCATCGCCAACCACCTGGTGATGGACGCGGTGGCGCTGGGTGTCGTCCAGGCGGACCTGGAGACCGCGTACCGCCAGCTGGCGGCGGGCGAGGAGGTCCGTCTCCCGGCCAAGACGACGTCGTTCCAGCACTGGGCCGAGCGGCTGGCGCAGCACGCCAGCAGCGGCGAGGTGCGCGCGCAGGCGGCGTACTGGCTGGAGCAGGGCGGCGCGGCGCCGCTCCCCGTCGACACGGCGGAGACGTCGAACCGCGAGGGCGAGGCGGAGCGCATCAGCGTGGCGCTGGACGAGGAGACCACGCACGCGCTGCTGCACGACGTACCCTCCGTCTACCAGACGCAGGTCAACGACGTGCTGCTGGCCGCGCTCGCCCGCGCCTTCCGCGGGTGGACGGGGGACCGGTCGCTCCTCGTCGACCTCGAGGGCCACGGCCGCGAGGACCTGTTCGACGGGGTGGACCTGTCGCGCACCGTGGGCTGGTTCACCGCCATCCACCCCGTGCGGCTGGAGCTGCCGGAGGACGGCGGCGAGGGCGAGGCGATCAAGGCGGTGAAGGAGCAGCTGCGCGCGGTGCCCGAGCGGGGGATCTCGCACGGGCTGCTGCGCTGGCTGTCGGACGACCGCGAGATCCACGCGCAGCTGGCCGCGCGGCCGCAGCCGCAGGTCTCCTTCAACTACCTGGGGCGGATGGATGGCGGCGCGGAGCCCGAGGACGCGCTGCTCACCGGCGCGGACTGCCACCTCGGCGACGGCCGCAGCCCCGCCGGCCCGCGTCCGCACCTGATCGCCGTGGACGCGGCGGTCGGCGACGGGCGGCTGTGGGCGACGTGGACCTACGGCGCGCGCATCCACCGCCGCGAGACGGTGCAGCGCGTGGCGGACGCGTTCGTGGACGAGCTGCGCGCGCTGGTGGAGCACTGCCGCCACCCCGAGGCCGGCGGCTACACGCCGTCGGACTTCGCGCTCGCCGGGCTGGACCAGGCGGGCCTCGACGCGCTGTTCGCGGAGATCGGGGAGTAGGGGCCGGCTCGCTCGCCCTCCCCGGGCGCCCTCCCCGGCTCGCTTAGGCTCGCCACCCCTCCCGTACCGGGAGGGGTAGGGGTGAGGACATTTGCGCGCACGGCGGGGATTGGCGCGGCCGCGGGGTGGCCCCCTCCCCCGGCTCCTCCCCCGCTTCGCAGGGGAGGGGAGAACAAAGCTTGGGAGCCGAGATGGTGCAGCCCACGGGCCTCGCGGTGCACCGGAGGTTCTGACCGAGCCGCGGGCGGCGCGGCAGACCGGAACCCCACCCTCTCCCGGTACGGGAGAGGGAGAGCGCTCTAAGGCGCGGGGAGAGGGCGGACGGAAGGCCGCACAGCAGCAGTCGGTTGGCCTCCGGCCCCCGCGGTGCACCGGGGCCTCTGACCGAGCCACAGGCTGCGCGGCAGACCGGAACCCCGCCCTCTCCCGGTACGGGAGAGGGAGAGCGCTCTAAGGCGCGGGGAGAGGGCGAACGGAGGGGCGCACAGCTGCCGGACGTTCGCAAGTGACGATCGATGACACCCGGCGGGTCGGGTGACCGCCTCGTATCAACGCACAGGATTCGATGGACCGCAGGAACGTAGAGGACGTTTATCCGCTGTCGCCGCTGCAGCACGGGCTGCTCTTCCACGCCGTGCTGCGGCAGGGCGCGTACTGGGAGCAGTTCCCGCTGCTGCTGCACGGGCCCGTCGACGCGGACGCGCTGGAGCGCGCGTTCCGCGGCGTCGTGGCGCGCCATCCCGCGCTGCGCACCGGCTTCGTGTGGGAGAACGTCGCCCAGCCGCTGCAGGTGGTCTACCGCGTGGCCGAGCCGCCCGTCTCGCGGCACGACTGGACGCGCGCGGCACAGTGGCGCGCGGAGCTGGCCGCGCTCCTCGACGCCAACCGCGCCGCCGCCCGCGACCTCAAGCGCGCGCCCCTGGTCCGGCTCGACCTCGCGCGCGTCGGCGCCGAGGAGACGGTGATGCTCCTCGGCTTCCATCACCTGGTGATGGACGGCTGGTCGTTTCCCATCGTCGTGGACGAGCTGATCCGGCTGTACCGCGCCGAGATCACCCATCACCCCGCGCAGCTGCCGCCGGCGCCGCGCTACCGCGCCTACGTGGCGTGGCTGCAGGCGCGCGACGCGTCGGCCGACGAGCGGTTCTGGCGCGCGGCGCTCGACGGCTTCGCCGAGCCCACGCCGCTCCCTCTCGACGGCAGCGGCGCCGGCGCCGGCGGCGACGAGCAGGCGCTGGAGACGCTCGTGGTGGGCGACGAGGCCAGCGCGCGCATGGCCGCCGTGGCGCGCGAGCTCGGCGTCACCCCCGCCACGCTGGCGCAGGCCGCCTGGTCGCTCGTCCTGGCGCGCTTCGCCGGCGCGGACGACGTGGCGTTTGGCACCACCATCTCCGGCCGCCCGCCCGAGCTGGCCGAGGTGGGGGGGATGGTGGGGCTGTTCATCAACACCATCCCCGCCCGCGTCCGCCTGGACGCAGGCGCGCGGCTGGGCGAGTGGCTGCGCGGCATCCACCGCGCGCAGGCCGAGGCGCGCGAGCACGGCTACGCGTCGCTGGTGGACGTGCAGGGATGGAGCGCCGTGCCGCGCGACCGCTCGCTCTTCGAGTCGCTGCTGGTCTTCGAGAACTATCCCACCCCCGCGGACGACGACGTGGGGCCGCGCGTGTCGCCGCTGCCCAGCGCGGAGCGCAGCACCTACGCGCTGACGCTGACCTGCGGCCCCGGCCCGCACGGCTTCGAGCTGCGGCTGGCGTACGAGACCGCGCGCTTCGACGCCGTCGCGGCGCGGCGCATCCTGGCCGCGACCGCTGCCGCGCTCGACGCCGTCCGCGGCGCCGCGGACGCGCGCGTGGGCGATCTCTCCGTGCTCACCGCGGCGGACCGCAAGCGGCTGGACGCCTGGTCGCGCGGGCCGGCGCTGGCCGTGACCGACGCGCCGGTGCACGCGCGGGTGGCCGCGCAGGCCGCGCACACGCCCGATGCCGTGGCCGTGGACGCGCTCGACGGGGCGCTGACTTACACGCGGCTGGAGGCGCGCGCGCAGGCGGTCGCCGCGGCGCTGCGGGCGCGAGGCGTGGGGCGGGGCGCGCTGGTCGCCGTCTGCCTCGAGCGCGGGGCCGATCTTCCCGCGGCGCTGCTGGGGGTGATGAAGGCGGGCGCGGCGTACGTTCCCATCGACCCGTCGTATCCCGCCGAGCGCGTGCGGTGGATGCTGGAGGATTCCGCCGCGGCCGTCGTCGTCACCACGCCCGCCATCGCCGAGACGCTGCCCGAGACGGGGGCGGAGGTGATGGCGATCGACGGGATCGTTCCCGCTCCGGATCTCCATCTCCCCCAGGTGGATGGGGACGACGTCGCGTACGTGGTCTACACCTCGGGGACGACGGGGCGGCCCAAGGGCGCGGCCATCCCGCACCGCGCGCTGGCCAACCACTGCGCGTGGATGCAGGACGCCTTCCCGCTCGGCCCGGGCGACCGCGTGCTGCAGAAGACGCCGGTGTCGTTCGACGCGTCGGTGTGGGAGTTCTGGGCGCCGCTCGTGGCCGGCGCCACGCTGGTGATGGGCGGCCCCGACGCGCACCGCGACCCCGCCGCGCTGGCGCGGGAGACGGCGGAGCGGGGGATCACCGTCCTCCAGCTCGTTCCCGCGCTGCTGCGCGCCGTCGTCGACGAGCCGGCGTTCGCGCGCGCGACGCGGCTGCGCCGCCTCTTCGCCGGCGGCGAGGCGCTCCCCGCCGACCTCGCGCGCCGCGCCGCCGATCTCCATCCCCGGGCCGAGATCGTGAACCTCTACGGCCCGGCGGAGGCGTGCATCGACGCCGCCGCGCACCGGTTCGGCGGGGACGGCGGGGCGATGGTCCCGCTCGGGCGGCCCATCTCCAACCTGCGCGCGTACGTGCTCGACGGCGCGCTGTCGCCCGTTCCCCCCGGCGCGCCCGGCGAGCTCTATCTCTCCGGCCCGGCGCTGGCGCGCGGCTATCTCCATCGCCCCGCGCGGACCGCCGCGTCGTTCCTCCCCGACCCGTTCGCGGAGGCGCCCGGCGCGCGCATGTACCGCACGGGCGACGTGGCGAGATGGACCGAAGTGCGAGAGTGCGAAAGTGCGAAAGTGCGAGAGGGAGACGATTCCACTTTCGCACCCTCGCACCCTCGCACTTTCGCACTCGACTTCCTCGGCCGCGCCGACGCGCAGGTGAAGCTCCGCGGCGTCCGCATCGAGCCGGGCGAGGTGGAGGCCGCGCTGGCCGCCCTCCCCGGCGTGCGCGAGGCCGCCGTCGCCCTGCGCGGCGAGCGCCTGGTCGCCTGGGTGGCGGGGGATGAGGATGCCGTCGCGGCCGACGCGCTGGCGCGGGCGCTCCGCGCTCGGCTCCCCGAGGCGATGGTGCCGTCGGTCTTCGCCACGGTCGACGCGCTGCCGCGGACGGCGGGGGGGAAGATCGACCGGCGCGCGCTTCCCGATCCCGCGCCCGCCGCGGCGGCCGAGTTCGTGGAGCCGCGCACGGAGACGGAGCGCGCCATCGCGGAGATCTGGCGGCAGGTGCTGGGGATCGACCGCGTCGGCGCGGAGGACTCGTTCTTCGCGGCGGGCGGGCACTCGCTGCTGGCCATGCAGGTCGCGTCGCGGGTGAAGGCCGCGCTGGAGACCGACGTTCCCCTGCGCGTGCTGTTCGACCACCCGCGCCTGTGCGACCTGGCGGCGTGGATCGACGCCCAGCGTGAGGCCGAGTTGCAGGCGCTGCTGGCCGAGCTGGACGCGATGAGCGACGAGGAGGCCGCCGCCCTCGCCGACGTGGGAGAGGGGTGACGATGGCCGACGCGACCGACCGCCTGGCCGGCCTCTCGCCCGAGAAGCGCCGCCTGCTGGAGATGCGCCTGCGGATGGCCCGGCAGGCCGCGTCCTCCGGCGACCCCGGCACGCTCCAGCCCCGGGCGCGGCCCGACGGCACGGCGCCGCTCTCCTTCGCGCAGCAGCGGCTGTGGGTGCTGGAGCGGATGGCGCCGGGCGAGCCCACCTGGAACATCCCCACGGCCATGCGCCTGCGCGGCGCGCTCGACATCTCCGCGCTGGAGCGCGCGCTCGACGCGCTGCGGCGGCGGCACGAGTCGCTGCGCACCACCTTCGCCGAGCGCGAGGGGCGGGCGGTGCAGGTCGTCCACCCCTTCGCCCCCGTCCCCCTCCCCGTTGACGACCTGTCCGGGCTCGGCCCGGAGGCGCGGGTGGCCGAGGCCACGCGGCGCGCGCAGGCCGACATGGACACGGGGTTCGACCTGGAGGCGGGGCCGCTCTTCCGCGCGCGGCTGCTGCGCCTGGGCGACGACGACCACGTGCTGCTGATGTGCGTCCATCACATCGTCAGCGACGGGTGGAGCATGGGAGTGATCCAGCGCGAGATGGAGCGGCTGTACGCCGCCTTCGCCGCCGGGCTTCCCGATCCCCTCGCGCCGCCGGCGCTGCAGTACGCGGATTACGCCGCCTGGCAGCGCGAGCAGCTGTCGGGCGAGCGGCTGCAGGGCGCGATCGACTTCTGGCGGCGCGCGCTGGACGGCGCCCCGCCCGCGCTGGAGCTGCCGGCCGACCATCCCCGCCCGCGCGCGCAGCGCAACCGCGGCGCGCGCACCTACGCCGGGCTCCCGCGCGAGGCCACCGAGCGGCTGCGCGAGCTGGCGCACGCCGAGAACGCCACCCTCTTCGCCGTGCTGCTGGCGGCGCTGCGCGTGGTCCTCACCCGCTGGAGCGGCGAGGACGACGTGGTGATCGGCACCCCCGTGGCCGGCCGCACCAGGGTGGAGACGGAGGCGCTGGTCGGCTACTTCATCAACACGCTGGCGCTGCGCACGCCGCTGGCTGGCGACCCGTCGTTCCGCGCGCTCCTGCGCCGCGAGCGCGACACCGCGCTGGACGCATTCCAGCACCAGGAGCTCCCCTTCGAGCGCGTGGTGGAGGAGCTGAAGGTGCCGCGCGATCCGGCGCGCAGCCCCGTGTTCCAGGTGATGTGCTCGCTGGCCAACGCCACCGGCGGCGGCGCGCCCGCCTTCGCCGGGGTGAAGGTGGAGCCGGTGGAGGTGGAGCTCAGCTTCAGCAAGTTCGACCTCTCCTTCGAGGCGCACGACCTGGCCGAGGGGCTTGCGGTGGCCTGCGACTACGACACCGCGCTGTTCGAGAAGGCCACCGCGCAGGCGCTCGTGGACCACCTCGTCCTCGTCCTCGCCCGCGCCGCCGGGTCGCCCGACGCGGCGGTCTCCGCGCTGGCCGCCGGGCCGCGGGGCGTGGCGGAGACGGCGCTCGAGCGCGCCTCCGCCGCCTGCGCGCGCGGCGAGACGGTGCCGGCGCGCTTCCTGGCTTGGGCGCGGCGCGCACCGGACGCCCCCGTACTGGCTTGGCGCGATGGGGGGATGAGGTACGCGGAGCTCGCCGCGCGCTCCGGCGCGCTGGCCGCGGATCTCCGCGCTGCCGGCGCGCGCGCGGAATCCATCGTCGGCGTCTATGCGGACTGGTCGCCGGAGCTGGTGGTGGCGCTGCTGGGGGTGATGCGCAGCGGCGCCGCGTATCTCCCGCTCGACCCGTCCCTTCCCGCCGAGCGCATCGCGTGGCTGCTGGAGGATTCGGGCGCCCGCACGATCGTCACCACGCCCGCGCTCCGCGATCGCATCTCCTCTGATCTCCCCGTCGTGCTGGTGGATGCGTCCGCGGCGGCGGGGGACGAGGGGGAGGGGGACGAGGAGATCGATCCCGCTTCCGCCGCGTACCTGCTGTACACGTCGGGGACGACGGGGACGCCGAAGGGGGTGGTCGTACCGCACGGCGCGGCGGCGGCGCACTTCGCGGCCGTCGCGGAGGCGTTCGGGCTGCGCGCGGACGACCGCGTGCTCGGCTTCGCGGCGCCGTCGTTCGATCCGTCGCTGGAGCAGGTGCTGGCGCCGCTGGCCGTCGGCGCGTCGGTGGCCGTGCGCGACGCGGAGCCGTGGGCGCCGGCGGAGCTGCCGGAGCGGCTGGCGGCGCTCGGCGTCACCGTCGCCAATCTCCCCACCTCGTACTGGCACCAGCTCGTCCGCGACGCGGACGCCGCGGCGGCCACGAAGCAGGCGGTGCGCCTCCTCGTCGCCGGCGGCGAGGCGATGCACCCCGACGCGGCGCGCGCGTGGGACGCCCTTCCCGGCGGCGCCGCGCTGCTGAACGGCTACGGGCCGACCGAGGCCGTCGTCACCGCCGCCGTCTTCCCCGTCCCCACCGGCTTCGCGGACGCCGATCCCGCGCGGATGCCGATCGGCGCGGCGGTGGGCGGGCGCGAGCCGCGCGTACTGGACGCGGCGCTGCGCCCGGTGCCCGACGGCGTGCCGGGCGAGCTGTATCTCGGCGGCTTCGCGCTGGCGCGCGGCTACCTCGGCCGCCCCGCGCTGACCGCGGCGAGCTTCGTCCCCGACCCGTTCTCCGCCACGCCCGGCGCGCGCATGTACCGCACGGGAGACCGGGTGCGATGGACGAAAGTGCGTGAGTGCGAAAGTGCGAAAGTGCGAGAGTGCGAAAGTGCGAAAGTGCGAGAGTGCGAAGGTGATCCGCACGGCGCCGAAACCACTTTCGCACCCTCGCACCCTCGCACTTTCGCACTCGATTACCTCGGCCGCGCCGACGCCCAGCTGAAGATCCGCGGCGCGCGCGTGGAGCCGGGCGAGGTCGAGGCCGCCCTGCGCGCGCTCCCCAACGTCGCCGACTGCGCGGTCGCCGCGCGCGCGGACGCCGCCGGGGCGATGCGGCTGGCGGCGTACGTCGTTCCCCGCGGCGCGTTCGATCCGGCGGCGGTGCGCGCGGAGCTGTCGGCGCGGCTCCCCGCCTATCTCGTCCCCTCCGCCATCGTCGCCGTCGACGCGCTGCCGCGCACGGCGACCGGGAAGATCGACCGCCGCGCCCTCCCGTCCCCCGACTTCGGCGCGGCGCGCGCTTCCCGCGGCGAGGCGCCCGCGACGCCCGACGAGGAGCTGCTGGCGGCGATCTGGCGCGAGGTGCTCTCCATCGACGCCGTGCACGCGGGCGACGACTTCTTCGAGCTGGGCGGCCACTCGCTCCTCGCCACCCAGGTGGTGACGCGCGTGCGGGCCGCGTTCGGGGTGGAGCTGCCGCTGCGCGCGGTGTTCGAGGCGCCCGTGCTGCGCGCGCAGGCCCGCCGCATCGCCGAGCTGCGCCTGGCGGGTGAAGGCGCGCCCGCCGGGCCCATCCCGCGCGCGGACCGCGCGCGGCCGCTCCCTCTCTCCTTCGCGCAGGAGCGCCTCTGGTTCATCGACCAGCTGGAGCCGGGGAACGCCGCGTACAACGTTCCCGTGGCGCTGGAGCTGCGCGGCGCGCTCGACGTGGCCGCGCTGGAGCGCGCGCTCGGCGAGGTCGTCCGTCGCCACGAGCCGCTGCGCACCGTGTTCGCGCACGACGGCGACGCGCCCACGCAGGTGGTCCAGCCGTTCGCCGGCTTCCCTCTCCCCGTCGCCGATCTCACGTCGCTGCAGGGAGATGAGAGAGAGGCGGAGACGGAGCGCATCCTCGCCGACGAGGCCACGCGCGCGTTCGACCTGGCCACCGGGCCGGTGCTCCGCGCGCGGCTGCTGCGGCGGGGGGATGGAGATCACGTCCTCTCCCTCGTCCTGCACCACGTCGCGACGGACGCGTGGTCGTCGGGGGTGCTCTTCGGCGAGCTGGCGGCGCTGTACGACGCCTTCCGGCGGGGCGACGAGTCGCCGCTCGCCGATCTCCCCGTGCAGTACGCGGACTTCGCGGCGTGGCAGCGCGGCTGGCTGCGCGGCCCGGCGCTGGAGCGGCAGGCGGCGTACTGGCGCCGCAGGCTGGCCGGCATCCCCGCGGTGCTCGACCTCCCCGCCGACCGGCCGCGGCCGGCGGTGCAGGACCTGGCCGGCGCGCTCCTCCCCTTCTCCCTCCCCGCGGACGCGGTGGCCGGCGCGCGCGCGCTGGCCCGGCAGGAGGGCGCCACGCCGTTCATGGTGCTGCTGGCCGCCTTCTCCGCGCTCGTCCACCGGCTGACGGGCGAAGAGGACGTGGTCGTCGGCACGCCCATCGCCAACCGCATGCGGCCGGAGCTGGAGCGGCTGGTCGGCTTCTTCGACAACACGCTGGCGCTGCGGGCCGACGTGTCGCGCGACCCGGGCTTCCGTGCGCTCCTGGCCCGCGTGCGCGAGACCACGCTCGAGGCGTACGCGCACCAGGACGTGCCCTTCGAGAAGCTGGTCGACG
The DNA here is from genome assembly GCA_036377595.1 of Longimicrobium sp. Lineage (NCBI taxonomy): Bacteria > Pseudomonadati > Gemmatimonadota > Longimicrobiia > Longimicrobiales > Longimicrobiaceae > Longimicrobium > Longimicrobium sp. The sequence continues at coordinate 18,307 of DASUYB010000065.1, forward strand.
AGCTGAAGACCGAGCGCAGCCTGAGCCACACCCCGCTCTTCCAGGTGATGCTCACGCTGCAGAACGCGCCGACGGCATCCGCCGTCCCCGCGCTCGGCGAGGTGGAGGTTCTTCCGCGCGCGGTGGAGACGGGGACGTCGCGCTTCGACCTGACGCTGATCCTGGCCGAGTCGCCCGACGGCGGTATGGGCGGATGGGCCGAGTACGCGACCGCGCTCTTCGACGAGACGTCGATCGAGCGGCTGACGCGGCACCTCGGCGCGCTCCTCGGCGCCGCCGTCGCCGCGCCCGACGCGCCGCTCTCGACCCTGTCCTTCCTGTCCCAGGAGGAAGAGGAGCAGGTCGTCCGCGGCTTCAACGCCACCGACCGCCCGCGCGCGGCGGAGACGGTGCATGCGCTCGTTTCCGCGCAGGCGGCGCGCACGCCGGACGCGGTCGCCGTCGAGCAGCGCGGCGAGCGGGTGACGTACGCCGAGCTGGAAGCGCGCGCCAACCGCCTCGCGCACCGGCTGCGGCGGCTGGGCATGGGCCCCGACGCGCGCGTGGCCGTCGCCATGGAGCGGTCGATCGAGATGGTTGTGGCCACTTTGGCCACTCTCAAGGCGGGCGGCGGCTACGTCGCGGTCGACCCGAACTATCCCGCGGACCGCGTGGCCTACATGCTCGCGGACAGCCGCGCCGCGGTCGTCGTCACCACCTCCGCCGTGGCCGCGCGGCTGCCGGCGAGCGGCGCGGCGGTGCTGCGCGTCGACGCCGAGCGCGACGCCATCGCCGCCGAGCCGCCGGACGACCCGCGCGTGCCGGTCGATCCCGAGAACCTCCTCTACGTCCTCTACACCTCGGGGTCGACGGGGAAGCCGAAGGGCGCCGCGCTCCCGCACCGCGCGCTCGCCAACCTCCTCCGCTGGCAGACGGAGCGGTGGGGGATCGGCGGGGAAGGGGATGGAGCCGGTGTGGAGGGGGCGAATGAATTCGCTGCAACAACCACACGAAGTCTGCCTTCGCAGACTACCGGCGACGGCGCGGACGCCGCCGCGGCGCGCGCGACGGCCCCCGCGCGGACGCTGCAGTTCGCGTCCCTCTCGTTCGACGTGTCGTTCCAGGAGATCTACTCGACGTGGGCGAGCGGCGGCACGCTCGTCCTGATCGACGACGACACGCGGCGCGATGCCGAGGCGCTGATCGCGCACCTGCGGGAGCATCGCGTCGAGCGGCTCTTCCTCCCCTTCGCCGCGCTGCAGAACCTGGCGGAGACGGCGGAGGGGATGGACGCGCGCCTCCCCGATCTCCGCGAGGTGATCACGGCGGGCGAGGCGCTGCGGTCTACGCCGCAGCTGCGCGCGTTCTTCGCGGCCAATCCCCAGGCGCGGCTGGAGAACCAGTACGGGCCGTCGGAGACGCACGTCATCTCCGCCCACCTGCTGGAGGGTGACACGGAGGCGTGGGCCGCGCTCCCGCCGATCGGCGCGCCGGTGGACAACACGCGGCTGTACGTGCTCGACGCGCGGATGCGCCCCGTCGCCGCCGGCGTGCCCGGCGAGCTGTACGCGGGCGGCGCCAACCTGGCGCGCGGCTACCTGGGCCGCCCCTCGCTCACCGCGCAGAAGTTCGTCCCCGACCCGTTCGGCGCGCCGGGCGGACGGCTGTATCGGACGGGCGACCGGGTGCGGTGGACGGAGTGCGAAAGTGCGAAGGTGCGAGAGTGCGAAAGCGACTCATCGCGCGACGGAACCACTTTCGCACCCTCGCACTCTCGCACTTTCGCACTCGAATACCTCGGCCGCACCGACTTCCAGGTGAAGATCCGCGGCTTCCGCGTGGAGCCGGGCGAGATCGAGGCGGCGCTCACCGAGCACCCCTCCGTCGTGCAGGCCGCCGTGGTCGTCCGCGGTGAGGGGGCGGGGAAGCGCCTGGCCGCGTACGTCGTTCCCGCCGCGGGGATGGCGCCGTCGATCGCCGACCTGCGCGCGCACCTGGCGGCGAATCTCCCCGAGTACATGGTGCCCACGGCGTGGCGGGTGATGCCGTCGCTGCCGCTGACGCCCAGCGGGAAGGTAGACCGCCGGTCGCTCCCCGAGCCCGAGGCCATGCCCACGGCCGCGCACGTGCCGCCGCGCACCCCCGCGGAGCGGATGGTGGCCGACGCGTGGGAGGCGGTGCTCGGCGTCCGCCCCGGCGCGCACGACAACTTCTTCGACCTGGGCGGGCACTCGCTGCGCGCCACGCAGGTGGTCGCCCGCATCCGCCGCGCGTTCGGCGTGGACCTCCCCCTCCGCGCGCTCTTCGAGGCGCCCACGGTGGCGGGGCTGGCCGAGCGCGTCACCTCCGCCCGCCGCGGCGGCGACGCCCATCTCCCTCCGCTCGTCCCCACCGAGCGCGGGCGCACCTCGCCGCTGTCGTTCGCGCAGCAGCGCTACTGGTTCGTGGAGCGGATGGGCGCCGCCGGGCCCGCCTACAACATGCCGATGGAGCTGCGCCTCCACGGCCGCCTCGACCTCGGGGCGATGGAGGCCGCGCTCAACGCCCTCGTCGCGCGGCACGAGGCGCTGCGGACCACCTTCCACTTCCGCGACGGCGCGCCATTGCAGGAGGTGGCGCCGGAGCTGTTCATCCCCCTTCCCGTGACCGACCTGTCCGCGCTGGGAGAGTCGGAGCGCGATGCGGAAGCCGCGCGGCGCGGCGAGGCGGAGGCGCGCACGCCGTTCGACCTGGCCGCGGGGCCGCTGATCCGCTGGCAGCTCCTGCGATTGGGGGAGGAAGAGCACGAGCTGCTGCTGAACATGCACCACATCATCTCCGACGGCTGGTCGATGGGGGTGCTGTTCCGCGAGCTGGGCGCGCTCTACGCCGCCGCGCTGGAGGGGCGGGGCGATCCGCTGCCGCCGCTGGCCATCCAGTATCCCGACTACGCCGCCTGGCAGCGCGAGCGGATGAGCGGCGAGGCGCTGGAGCGCGAGCTGGCGTGGTGGCGCGAGCGGCTGGAGGGCGCGGCCACGCTGGCGCTTCCCACCGACCGCCCGCACCCGCCGGTGCAGAGCTTCCGCGGCGCCTCGCACCCGTTCGACATGCCGCCGGAGCTCGTCGCCCGCGTCGAGGCGCTGGCCCGCGCGGAGAACGCCACGCCGTTCATGGTGCTGCTGGCCGCCTTCCAGGCGCTCCTCGCGCGCTGGTCGGGGACGGAGGACGTGGTGGTCGGCTCGCCGGTGGCCGGGCGGGTGCCGGAGGAGACGGAGGGGCTGATCGGCACCTTCGCCAACACGCTGGCGCTGCGCACCGACCTCTCCGGCGACCCGACGTTCCGCGCGCTGCTGGAGCGCGTGCGCGAGCGCGTGGTCGACGCGTACGCGCACCAGGACCTCCCCTTCGAGCGGCTGGTGGAGGAGCTGAAGGTGGAGCGCAGCCTGAGCGTGCACCCGCTCTTCCAGGTCGTGTTCTCCATGCACGCGCAGGGCGCCCCCGCGCCCGCTCTCCCCGGCCTGCGGGTGGAGATGCGGGAGGGGCAGACGTCCACGGCCAAGGTCGATCTCCTCCTCGCCCTCGCCCACGCGGACGGGCGGATGGCCGGCGTCTTCGAGTACGCGCGCGACCTGTTCGATCCGGAGACCATCGAGCGCCTCTCCGCGCACTTCGAGGTGCTGCTCGACGCCATCACGCGCGCGCCGGGCGAGCGCATCTCCGCGCTGCGGGTGATGAGGGAGGACGAGGAGGCGTACGTCCTCCGCGCGCTGAACGACACGGCGGCCGATCATCCCCGCGGCCTGGGGATCCACCAGCTCTTCGAGGCGCAGGCGGAGCGCACGCCGGACGCGGCGGCCGTGGTCCACGCCGGCGCGCGCTGGACGTACGCGGCCGTCGAGTCGCGCGCGAACCGGCTGGCGCGGCGGCTCCGCGCGCTGGGGGTGGGGCCGGAGGTGAAGGTGGCCGTCTGCATGGAGCGCACGCCGGAGCTGGTGGTCGCGCTCTACGCGGTGCTGAAGGCGGGCGGCGCGTACGTCCCCGTGGACCCCGCCTACCCGGCCGACCGCATCGGCTTCATGGTGGCCGAGTCGGGCGCGCCCGTGGTGCTCACCCACGCCTCGCTCGCGGCCTCGCTCCCCGCGACGGGCGCCCGCGTGCTGCGCGTGGACGCGGACTGGGAGGCGGAGGTCGCGGGGGAATCGGACGCGCGGCTGGATCTCCCCGCGGACGAGCGGACGCTGGCGTACGTGATCTACACCTCGGGGTCGACGGGACGGCCGAAGGGGGTGCAGATTGAGCATCGCAGCACCGTCGGCCTGCTGCACTGGCTGCGCGGGCACGTGTCGGACGACGAGCGGCGGGCGGTGCTGGGATCGACCTCCGTCTCCTTCGACGTGTCCATCGCGGAGATCTTCGGCACGCTGTCGTGGGGCGGCACCCTCGTCCTGGTGCGCGACGCGCTGGCGCTGCGCGGGGTGGACGAGCCGGTGGCGCTGGCCAGCATGGCGCCCAGCGCGGCCGCCGAGCTGCTGCGCACCGGCGGGATCCCGCGCTCGCTGCGGCGCATCAACCTGGGCGGCGAGGCGCTCCCCGCCGCGCTGGCGCAGGGGCTCCACGCGCTGGGGACGCTGGAGACGGTGGGGAACTACTACGGGCCGACGGAAGACACCACCTACTCGACCTGGCACTTCGTCCCCCCCGGCGCCGAGCGCGTCTTCGTGGGCCGCGCCGCGCCGAACAAGCGGATGTACGTGCTCGACGCGCATCTCCGCCCCGTGCCGTTCGGCGTGGCCGGCGAGCTGTGGATCGGCGGCGAGGGCGTGTCGCGCGGCTATCACCGGCGCCCGCGGATGACCGCCGAGCGCTTCGTTCCCGACCCGTTCTCCGGCGTCCCCGGCGCGCGGATGTATCGCGTGGGCGACCGGGTTCGCTGGCGGAGCGGGGCGGAGGCGGGAAGTGCGGAAGTGCGTGAGTGCGGAAGTGCGCCGGATTCCGCGCGCGAGGAGCGCACTCACGCACTCGTGCACTCACGCACTTCCGCACTCGTGCACTCACGCACTCACGCACTTCCCGCCCCGGCGACGGCGGTGCTCGAGTACCTCGGCCGCATCGACTTCCAGGTGAAGCTGCGCGGCCACCGCATCGAGCCGGGCGAGATCGAGGCGGAGCTGATGCGCGATCCCGGCGTGCGCCAGGCGGTGGTGGCCGCGCGCGGCGAGGACGCGGCGGCGCGCCTGGTGGCGTGGATCGTTCCCGCCGGCGACGAGCCCAGCCCGGCCGAGCTGCGGGCGTGGCTCCGCGCGCGGGTGCCGGAGTACATGATCCCCTCGGCCTTCGTCATCGTGCCCGAGTTGCCGCTGTCCCCGAACGGCAAGGTGGACCGCGACCGGCTTCCCGACCCCGCGCCCGAGCGCCCCGCCGAGGCCGCGCCGAAGAGCGCCGCCGAGCGCGCCGTGGCCCGGGTGTGGGAGGAGGTGCTGGGGGTGCCGGTGGGGGTGGACGACAACTTCTTCGAGATCGGCGGGCACTCGCTGCTGCTGGCGCGGGTGCAGGAGGCGCTGCGCGCGGCGATGGCGACGGAAGTGTCGGTGATCGACCTCTTCCAGTTCGCCACCGTGCGGCAGCTCGCCGAGCAGCTCGACGCCCGCGCGAAGGCCGCCGCGGCGCCCGACGACCCCGCCGCCGCGCCGCGCGACGAGACCGCGGCGGCGCAGGTGGGGCAGGACCGCGCGGCGATGCGGCGGGAGATGCTGCGGCGGTCTCCTAGGTAGCCCTCCCCGGGTAGCCCTCCCCGGGTAGCCCTCCCCGGCTCGCCTAGGCTCGCCACCCCTCCCGTACCGGGAGGGGTAGGGGTGAGGACACCGGCGCGGGCGGCGGGAATGGACGCGGCCGCGGGGTGGCCCCCTCCCCCAGCCCCTCCCCCGCTGCGCAGGGGAGGGGAGAACAAAGCGCGGGGGACGCGACGGAAGCGGACCACGGGCCTCGCGGTGCACCGGAGGCTGTAACCGCGCCCGTGGCTGCGCGGCAGATCGGAACCCCACCCTCTCCCGGTACGGGAGAGGGCGAGCGCTCTAAGGCGCGGGGAGAGGGCGGACCGGGGGCTGCACAGCAGCAGTCGGTCGGCCTCGGGCCTCGCGGTGTACCGGAGTCTCTGACCGAGCCGCAAGACGCGCGGCAGATGGCACCCCACCCTCTCCCGGTACGGGCCCCGTTATCGGGAGAGGGCGAGCGCTCTAAGGCGCGGGGAGAGGGCCGCCGCGCCGGCGCTGGCGACGTGATTCACAGTTGGAGACGATAAAGAGCACAGTGTGATGAGCATGATCGATACGCAGGCAATCGAGCAGACCACCGCCGACGCATCGCCCGGCGGCGACTTCGACGTGGCGGTGATCGGGATGGCGGCGCGCTTTCCCGGGGCGGACGACCTGGACACGTTCTGGGCCAACCTCCGCGACGGGAAGGAGTGCATCACCTTCTTCTCCGACGACGAGCTGCGCGCCGCGGGCTTCCCGGATGCCGTTCTCGCCGATCCCAGCTTCGTCAAGGCGACGGGGAAGCTCTCCGACGTGGAGCACTTCGACGCCGCGTTCTTCGGCTTCAGCCCGCGCGAGGCGGAGACGCTGGAGCCGGCGCACCGCCTCTTCCTCGAGGTGGCGTGGGAGGCGATGGAGGACGCGGGGTGGGAGCCCGGCCGCGTTCCCGGCGCCGTGGCGGTCTACGCCGGCGCGGCGGGGGCGGGGTATGGCGACCGCGTCCGCGCGAACGCCGAGATCATGGCCGCCGGCGCCTTCCAGGTGAAGCTCGGCTCCGCGCCCGACTTCCTGGCGACGCGCGTGGCGTACAAGCTCGACCTGCGCGGGCCCGCCGTCTCCGTGCAGACCGGGTGCTCGACCGGCCTCGTCGCCATCCACCTCGCGGCGCAGGGGCTGCTGCGCGGCGAGTGCGACCTGGCGCTGGCCGGGGGCACCTGCGTCAACGTTCCCGCCGAGAGCGGCTACATGTACTCGCCGGGGAGCATCCTCTCTCCCGACGGCCACTGCCGCGCCTTCGACGCGCACTCGGCCGGGGCGATCGGCGGCAACGGCGCGGGCGTGGTCGTGCTCAAGCGCCTGGCCGATGCGCTGCGCGACGGCGACGCCATCCACGCGGTGATCCGCGGCAGCGCGGTGAACAACGACGGCGCCGCCAAGGTCGCCTACACCGCGCCCGGCGTGGAAGGCCAGGCCGCCGTCATCGGCGAGGCGCTGGCGCTGGCGGGCGTCGACCCCGACACCGTGGGCTTCGTGGAGACGCACGGCACGGGGACGGAGCTGGGCGACACCATCGAGATCGCCGCGCTGACGCGGGCGTACCGCGCGTCGACGCGCCGCACCGGCTTCTGCGCGCTCGGCGCGGTGAAGACGAGCGTCGGCCACCTCGACACCGCGGCGGGGATCGCGGGCTTCATCAAGGCCGTCCTGGCGCTGGAGCACGGCGAGATCCCACCCCTGGTCAACTTCACCGCGCCCAACCCGCGGCTCGATCTCCCGTCGTCGCCCTTCTACGTCCCGTCCGTCGCGAAGGGGTGGGAGACGGACGGGCATCCGCGCCGCGCGGGCGTCAGCTCGTTCGGCATCGGCGGGACGAACGCGCACGTGGTGCTGGAAGAGGCGCCGGCGACGTCGCCCTCCGGCCCGTCGCGGCCGTGGCAGCTCCTCGCCGTCTCCGCGCGCAGCGGGGCGGCGGCGGACGCGGCGGCTTCGCGCCTCGCCGACCATCTCCAGCAGCATCCCGACCTCCCCCTCGCGGACGTCGCCTTTACCTTGCGCGAGGGGCGGCGCGCCTTTTCGCACCGCCGCGTCGCCGTGGTGCGTGCGGGCGAGGACGCGGCGGCCATCCTCCGCGGCGCCGTCCCCGGGCGCGTGGCGGGCGGCGTGGCGGAGGCGAACACGCCGTCGGTCGCCTTCCTCTTCCCGGGGCTGGGGGATCACTACCCGAACATGGCGCGCGGGCTGTACGAGGCCGAGCCCGCCTTCCGCGCCGAGGTGGACCGCTGCGCGGAGATCCTGCGCCCGCTCCTGGACCTCGACCTCCGCGAGGTGGTGTTCGCGGGCGACGCGCCGTCCGACGCGGCGCCGTCCACGAGCATCGACCTGCGCCGCATGCTGCAGCGCGACGAGCCGAACCCCGCGGCCGCGCGGCTGAACCGCACCGACGTGGCCCAGCCCGCCGTCTTCGTCATCGACTACGCGCTGGCCAGGCTGTGGATGAGCTGGGGGATCGTCCCCGACGCGGTGATCGGCCACTCGCTGGGCGAGTACGCGGCCGCGTGCATCGCCGGCGTGCTCTCGCTGGAGGATGCGCTGCGCCTCGTCGCCGGCCGCGCGCGGCTGATCGACGCGCTTCCCGGGGGGGTGATGCTCGCCGTCTCCACCTCTCCCGACGCGCTCCGTCCCCATCTCCCCGAAGGGGTCGGGATCGCGACGGTGAACGCGCCGGGGCTGTGCGTGGCGGCCGGGCCGGAGAGCGGCATCTCCATCCTGGAAAAGCGTTTGGGAGATGCAGGGATCGTCGCGCGCAGGCTGCCGACGACGCACGCCTTCCACTCGCCGATGATGGCGCCCGCGGCGGATGGGGTGGCGCGGCTCGCGGCGGCGGTGCGGCTCTCCCCGCCGAAGATCCCCATGGTGAGCAACGTGACGGGGACGTGGCTGGCGGACGCGGAGGCGACGGACCCGGCGTACTGGACGCGCCACATGCTCGGCACCGTGCGCTTCGCGGAGGGGATCGGGGAGCTGCTGCGCGAGCCCGGCCGCGTGCTGCTGGAGGTCGGCCCCGGCCAGACGCTCGGCACCTTCGTCCGCCAGCGCCCGGGTGGGGACGGCGAGGAGGCGCCCGCGGCCATCGTCCCCTCCATCCGCTTCGCGTACGACCGGCGGCCGGACCAGGCGGTGCTGCTGGAGGCGCTGGGCCGGCTCTGGCTCGCCGGCGTCTCCGCCGACTGGGGCGCGTTCCGCGGCCCGGAGCGCCGCCGCCGGGTCCATCTTCCCGCCTATCCGTGGGAGAAGCAGCGCTACTGGGTCGACGCGCCCGACGACGCGGCGTTCTCCATCGCGCCGCGGGCGGAGGGGAAGCGCACCGATCCGGCGGATTGGACGTACGTGCCGACGTGGACGCGCACGCGCGCGGCGACGCCCGCGGCGGACGAGGGGCGCGTGCTGCTCATCACCGACGGCGGCGCGCTGGGCGACGCGCTGGCGATCGAGCTGCTGGGCACGGGCCGCCCGCTCGTCTCCGCGCGACCGGGGGACAGGTTCGCGCACACGGCGGACGGCTTCACGCTGCGCGCCGACCACCGCGAGGACTTCCGCGCGCTGGCCGACGCGGTGAAGGACGATCCGCCGCGCGTCGTCGTCCACGTCTCCAACGATCCCGTCGCCTTCCTGCTGCTGGCGGCGGCGCTGGCGCACGCGGGCGTGGAGGCGCGCGTCGTCGCCGTCACCCGCGGCGCGCAGGAGGTGAGCGGCGACGAGGAGATGGACCCGCGCGCGGCGGCGATCCTGGGCGCGCTGCGCGTCGTCCAGCAGGAGCACCCCGGCCTCGCCTGCCGCGGCGTCGACGTCGTGGGCGAAGACCCCGCGCTCGCCGCCCGCCTCGCCGGCGAGGTGCTGGCGGACGCGGACGAGCCCGTCGTGGCGCTGCGCGGGCGGCACCGCTGGGCGCGCGGCTTCCGGGCGGCGCGCGTGGAGCGGCCGGCGGCGGCGAAGGAAGGCGGCGTCTACGTCTTCGTCGGGGGGATGGAGGGGCGCGGCGCCGCGCTGGCCGCGGCGCTGGCGCGGACGCCGGGCGTGCGCATCGCGGTGCTCGATCCGCGCGTACCCGGACGCGGCGAGCTGGACTTCCTGCTGAGGATGGTGGCGCCGGACAACCCGGTGTACGCCGCGGGGATGGCCGTGCGCGGGCTGTGGGAGGCGGGCGTGGAGATGATCACCGACCGCGCCGACGCCGTGCACGAGCTGGAGGCCGGCTTCCGCCGCGTGGAGGAGCGCTGGGGGCGGATCGACGGGGTGATCCACGAGCTCGGCACCGGCACGCTCGGCACCCTGGCCGCGACCGACGAGGTGCACCCCGCCGGCTGGGCGCTGGAGATCGAGACGCTGCGGGAGCGCCTGGCCGCGCTGGAGCGCGCGCTCGCCGGCCGCGCGCCGGAGTGGGTGCTGCTGGAGTCGTCGCTCGCGGGCGTCCTGGGCAGCCCCGGCCGCGTGCGCGTGGCGATGGCGAACGCGCTGGCCGACGCCTGGGCGCAGCGCGCGGCCCGCTCCGGCGCGCCGTGGACGAGCGTGGCGTGGGACCGCTGGGCCGCCGCGCCGCTCGCCGATGGCGACGACCTGTGGATCACGCCCGACGAAGTCGCCCCCGCGCTGGGCCGCGTCCTCGCGCTGGCGGGCGAGCCGAACGTCCTGGTGTCGACGGGCGACCTGGAGGCGCGCGTCCGCCGCAGCGCCGAGCCGGCCGCCGAGGCCGCCGCGCCGGCGCAGCGCTACGCCCGGCCCGACGACCTGACGACCGAGTACGCGCCGCCGGAAACGGAGACGGAGGAGCGCATCGCCGAGGTGTGGCAGAGCCTGCTGGGCGTGGACCACGTGGGGGTGCACGACGACTTCTTCGCGCTGGGCGGGCACTCGCTCCTGGCGACGCAGATCATCGCGCGGCTGAAGGACATGTTCGAGCTGGAGCTGCCGCTGAAGGTGATCTTCGAGGCGCCGACCATCGCCAGGCTGGCCGTGCTGGTGGAGGAGGCCATCCTCGCGGAGATCGAGGAGCTGACGGACGAGGAGGCGGAGGAGCTGGTGGCGGGGTAGCCCTCCCCGGCGGGCCCTCCCCGGCTCGCCCGCCCCGGCTTGGCCGACGCGACGGGAATTGATGTGCGGCGCGGCATCGCGCCCTCCCCGGCTCGCCTAGGCTCGCCACCCCTCCCGTACCGGGAGGGGTAGGGGTGAGGAGATCGGCTCGGGCGGCGGGGATTCGCGCGGCCGCGGGCGGCCCCCTCCCCCGGCCCCTCCCCCGCTGCGCAGGGGAGGGGAGAACAAAGCGCGGGGGAGAGACGGAAGCCGACCACAGGCCTCGCGGTGCACCGGAGGTTCTGAACGAGCCGCAAGATGCGCGGCAGATGGCACCCCACCCTCTCCCGGTACGGGAGAGGGAGAGCGCTCTAAGGCGCGGGGAGAGGGCGGACGGGGGCCGCACAGCAGCAGTCTGTTTGCGTCCGGCCTCGCGGTGCACCAAAGGCTGTGAACGAGCCGCGGGTGGGGCGGCAGACGGGACGCCCACCCTCTCCCGTTATCGGGAGAGGGCTTGCGCTCTAAGGCGCAGGGTGAGGGGTTCCGCGGCCGCGCAGGCGTCCGCATCACCGATGAGATCACGCGGGGCCTTGTTCCCGCCGACGCACACGACCGAGCAGACGAGACGATGAGCATCACCACGAACGAAGCGCCGACGACGATGACGGAGAAGGCCAAGAAGCCCAAGGGGGTGAAGTGCGTCGTGTGGGACCTGGACCACACGGTGTGGGACGGCATCCTGCTCGAGGACGACAACGTCGAGTTGCGGCCGGGCGTGCTGGACATCATCCGCGCGCTGGACGAGCGTGGCATCCTGCAGTCCATCGCCAGCCGCAACGACCACGACCGCGCCATGGAGCGGCTGCGCGCGCTCGGCATCGCCGACTTCTTCCTCCATCCCCAGATCGACTGGAACGCCAAGGGGCAGAACGTCGAGCGCATCGCCAAGAAGCTGAACATCGGGCTCGACACCTTCCTGTTCATCGACGACCAGCCGTTCGAGCGCGAGGAGGTGGCGTTCGCCTGCCCGCAGGTGCGCACCATGGACGCGGCCGACCTCGCCGGGCTCCTCGACCTCCCCGAGATGAACCCCGAGTTCATCACCGACGACAGCCGGCGGCGCCGCGAGATGTACCGCGCCGACATCGAGCGGCAGCAGGCCGAGGAGGGCTTCGCCGGGCCCAGCGAGGAGTTCCTGCGCACACTGGAGATGCGCTTCACCCTGGGGCCGTGCAGCGTGGACGACCTGCAGCGCGCCGAGGAGCTGACGGTGCGCACCAACCAGCTCAACACCACCGGCTACACCTACGGCTACGACGAGCTCGACGCCTTCCGCACCTCGCCCGGCCACGTCCTTCTCGTGGCGGGATTGGAGGACCGCTACGGCACCTACGGGAAGATCGGGCTGGCGCTGGTGGAGAAGACCACGACGGAGTTCTGGACCGTCAAGCTGCTGCTGATGAGCTGCCGGGTGATGAGCCGCGGGGTGGGCACCATCATGATGAGCCACATCATGGAGCTGGCGAAGGCGGAGGGGGCGAAGCTGCGCGCCGAGTTCGTCCCCAACGGGCGCAACCGGATGATGGAGGTCACCTACCGCTTCGGCGGCTTCCGCGAGGTGGAGCGCCGCGGCGAGATGATCCTCTTCGAGCACGACCTGGCGACGATCGCCCCGTTCCCGGAGTACGTGCGGGTGGACGTGGGGGCGTAGGAACGGGCGGGGATAAGGGAGATTGGGGGATAGAGGGAGACGCGGGGGAAAGGCATCGTGCCCGGCGCGGCGCGGAGGCCCTCTCCCCCCGCCCCCTCCCCCAAAACCGACTGGGGGAGGGGGAGACCTCAGCGCGGGGTCGGATTCGGTTCGGACGGCGGGCGGTCGCGCGGCCGCGAGCGGCCCCCTCCCCCGGCCCCTCCCCCGCTGCGCAGGGGAGGGGAGAACAAAGCGTGGGGGCCGCGATGGAGCAGCCCACGGGCCTCGCGGTGCACCGGAGGTTTGACCGCACCGCAGGCGGGGCGGCAGACGGGAGCCCTACCCTCTCCCGTTATCGGGAGAGGGCTTGCGCTCTAAGGCGCAGGGTGAGGGGGGCGGCCGCGGAGACGTACGCGAGCAGGGCCGGGACGTCTCCCCGGCAGACGCAGGATCGAGGATTCGACGATTTCGGCTGTGGAACGATCACGTTGACGCGAGCCATAGGACCATGCAGGACCTGCTGAACCGCAAGGCCGGACTCTCCGACGCCAAGCGCGCGCTGCTCGAGAAGCGGCTGCGCGGCCAGGCGCGCTCGCACCGCGCGCGCGAGGCCGTCACCCGCTGCGCCGGCGAGGGGCCCGTGTTCCCGCTCTCGTTCGCGCAGGAGCGGATGTGGTTCCTGGCGCAGATGGACCCCGGCTCGCCCATGTACAGCGTGCCCCTGGCCATCTCCATCCGCGCCGACGTGGACGTGCCCACGCTGGAGCGCGCCCTCACCTCGGTGGTGCGCCGCCACGAGACGCTGCGCACCGTCTACCGCATGGTCGACGGCGAGCTCAGGTCCATCGTCCTCCCGCCCTATCCCGCGCGCGTGGAGGTGTTCGACTGGCGCGATCGCGTCGCCGCCGGCGAGGACGTGCACGCGCTGGTGGCCGAGGAGGGCGCGCGGCCCATCGACATCTCCACCGGCCCGCTCTACCGCGTCACCCTGCTGCGCGTGAGCGAAGAGCGGTACGTGATGGTGACCACCGTGCACCACATCGCCACCGACGGGTGGTCGATGCCCATCATCAACCGCGAGATCGACTACGCGTACGGCCGCTTCGTGCGCGGGCTGGAACTGGACCTTCCCGAGCCGGAGCTGCGCTACGCCGACTACGCCGTGTGGCAGCGCCGCTGGCTCTCGGGCGACACGCTGCAGGAGCAGGTGGACTACTGGCGCAACCTCCTCGCGGGGGCGCCCGCGCTGGAGCTGCCCACCGACCGGCCGCGCCCGGCGGAGCAGAGCCACCGCGGGACCTTCCACCGCTTCAACATCCCCCCCGACGTCACGCTGCCCATGCGCGAGCTGTGCGCGCGCGAGACGGTGACGCTGAACATGGTGCTGATGGCGTCGTTCATGGCGCTGCTGCACAAGCTGTCGGGGCAGGACGACATCGTCGTCGGCACGCTGCTGGGCAACCGCAGCCGCGCCGAGCTGGAGCAGATCCTGGGCTACTTCGTGAACACCGCGGCGCTCAGGATGGACGTGGCCGGCGACCCCACGTTCATGGACCTGGTCCTCCGCGCGCGCACCGCCGTGCTCGAGGCCGACGCGCACCAGGACCTGCCGTTCGAGAAGCTGGTGGACGAGCTGGACCTGCCGCGCGACCTCAGCCGGCACCCGGTGTTCCAGGTGATGTTCTTCCACCACGTGTTCGTGGGCGTGCACCGCGCCTCGGCCGACGGGATGGTGACGCCGCTCGACCCGCAGCCGGTCTACGCGGAGAACAGCGTGTCGCTGGTGGACACCGGCGTCAGCAAGTTCGACATGATGCTGTGCACCATGGAGGCCGGCGACGGCCTCATGGCCATGCTGGAGTACAACACCGACCTGTGGGACGCGCCCAGCATGCAGGCGTTCGGCGCGCGCATGCTGAACCTGATGCGCGGCGCCGTCGCCCGGCCGCACGCGCGGCTCTCCGAGCTGTCGATCCTCGACGAGGCCGAGCGGCGCGCCGTCCTGGGCGACTTCAACGCGACCGACCGCGAGCTCCCGTACCTCCCCCTCGCCCGCCGCTTCGAGCAGCAGGCGGCGGCCACGCCCGGCGCGCCCGCGCTGACGCACGAGGGGACGACGCTCGCCTACGCGGAGCTGAACGCGCGCGCGAACCGGCTCGCGCGGCGGCTGCGTGCGCTGGGGGCGGGGCCGGAGGTGCGCGTGGGCGTGTGCCTGGAGCGCACGCCGGAGCTGATCGCCGCGCTCCTCGCCGTCGCCAAGGCGGGGGCGGCGTGGGTGCCGCTCGACCCGTCGTATCCCCCCGCCCGCATCCGCGCGCTGCTGGCGGACGCCGGCGCGCCGCTCGTCGTCACCACCTCGGGGCGATGGGAGGCGATCGCGTCCGACGGCCTCGCGCCTGTCCTCGTCGACGCGCACGGCGATGAAATCTCCCATGAAGATTCTGGGGATCTGGGGATCGGGATCGATCCGGCGAGCCTCGCCTACGTCCTCTTCACCTCGGGGTCGACGGGGACGCCGAAGGGGGTGGAGATCCCCAACGGCGCCGTCTCGAACCTCCTGGGGTGGATGCGCGAGATGGTGGCGGACGAGGAGCGCGCGGTGGTGCTCGGTTCGACGTCGACCTCGTTCGACGTCTCCGTGGCGGAGATCTTCGACACGCTGTGCAACGGCGGGCGGCTCGTCCTCGTCGGCAACGCGCTCGATCTCGTCGGGCTCCCCGGCGCGGACGAGGTGCGGATGGGGGTGATGGTGCCCACCGCCGCCGCCGAGCTGCTGCGCGCGGGCGCGCTCCCTCCGTCGCTGGCCACGCTGAACCTGGCCGGCGAGGCGCTCCCCGACACCCTCGTCGACGCGCTGTACGCCACGGGGACGGTGCGCACCGTCCGCAACATCTACGGCCCCACCGAGGCCACCGTCTACGCCACCGCCGGCGTGTGCGCGCCCGGTGCGCCGGTGACCATCGGCCGCCCCGTCGCCAACACGCGCACGTACGTGCTGGACGCGGCGCTGCAGCCGGTGCCGCCGGGCGTGTTCGGCGAGCTGTACCTGGCCGGCGCGCAGGTGGCGCGCGGCTACGGCGGCCGCCCCGCGCTCACCGCCGAGCGCTTCGTCCCCGACCCGTTCTCCGGCGTCCCCGGCGCGCGGATGTACCGCACGGGGGATCGGGTGCGGTGGAAGGAAGTGCGAGAGTGCGAAAGTGCGAAGGTACGAAAGTGGAACGACGCGGGAGATGCTTCGTCTCGCGGCGAATCCGCTCTCGCACCCTCGCACCCTCGCACTTTCGCACTCGAATACCACGGGCGCTTCGACACGCAGGTGAAGGTGCGCGGCCACCGCATCGAGCCGGGCGAGGTGGAGCACGCGCTGATGCATCACCCCGCTGTGCTCGAGGCCGCCGCGGCCGTGCGCGACGGGCGGCTGGTGGCGTGGACCGTGGCCGCGCCGGGGGCGGAGGCCGCGACGGGGGCCGAGCTGCGCGCCTTCCTGCGCGAGCGCCTCCCCGAGTACATGGTGCCCGCGGCCTTCGTGGCGATGGACGCCTTCCCGACGACAACGAGCGGGAAGATGGACCGTGCCGCGCTCCCCGAGCCGGCGGCGGAGAAAGCGCCCGCGGCCGCCGCGTCGGAGGGAGACGCGCCGGCGAACGCGGTGGAGGAGGCGCTGGCGCGGATCTGGGCGCAGGTGCTGCGGCGCGAGCGGGTGGGCGTGCACGAGAACTTCTTCGAGCTGGGGGGAGATTCGATTCTCTCCATCCAGGTCATCCTCCGCGCGGCGCAGGAGGGGATCCGCATCGTGCCGCGCCAGATCTTCGCGCACGCCACCGTCGCCGAGCTGGCCGCGGTCGCGGGGACGGCGCCCGTCGTCGTCGCCGAGCAGGGCGCGGTGACGGGCGAGGCGCCGCTGACGCCCGTGCAGGCGTGGTTCTTCGCGCAGGACCTCGCGGACGCGCACCACTGGAACCAGGCGTTCCTCCTCCGCGCCACGGAGCGCATCGACGCGGATCTCCTCGCGCGGGCGGCGGACGCGCTGCTGGCGCACCACGACGCGCTCCGCGCCCGCTTCGTCCGCACCGGCGACGGGTGGACGCAGCGCTTCGACGCGCCCGGCGGCCCGTCCCCCGTCTTCGTCGTCGATCTGGGTGACGTCTCCGACGCGGCATTGGCGGATGCGATCGCCGCGCGGGCGACGGAGGCGCAGGCGTCGCTCGACGTGGAGCGCGGACCCGTGATCTCCATCACCCTGTTCGACTGCGGTGCGCATCGCCCGCAGCGGCTGCTCGTCGCCGCGCACCATCTCGTCGTCGACGCGGTCTCGTGGCCGCCGCTGCTCGCGGATCTGGAGGCGGCGTACCGCGCGCTGGCCGCCGGATCGGATCCCCATCTCCCGCCCAAGACCACGTCGTACGCGCACTGGGCGCGGCGGCTGGCGGCGTTCGCGCGCACCCCCGAGGTCCGCGGCGAGACGGGCTACTGGAGCGGCATCCCCACCCATCTCCCCCCGCTCCCCGTGGACGCGGAGGGAGAGGACGTGGAGGGCGCCGCGGACGCCGTGGCCGTGGAGCTGGACGAGGCCGAGACGCGGGCGCTGCTGGAGGAGGTGCCGCCCGTCTACGGCACGCAGGTGAACGACGCGCTCCTGGCCGCGCTGGCCATCGCGCTGCGCGAGTGGACCGGGCGCGAGGAGGCGCTGGTGGAGCTGGAGGGGCACGGCCGCGAAGACCTGTTCGAGGACGTGGATTCCAGCCGCACCGTGGGCTGGTTCACGACGATGTATCCCGTCCTCCTGCGCGCCGTGGGCGACGTGGGGGCGACGGTGAAGGCGGCGAAGGAGACGCTGCGCGCCGTCCCGCGCCGCGGCATCGGCTACGGGATGCTGCGCTGGATTGGCGAGCCGGCCGACCGCGCGCTGCTGGCGTCGCGCGCGCGGCCGGAGGTGAGCTTCAACTACCTGGGGCAGGTGGACGGCAGCGCGCAGGGAGACCGCTCGCCGCTGCTGGTGCCGGCAGAGGAGCCGGCGGGCGCGGTGCGGTCGCCGCGGGCGCAGCGGCGCCACCGCATTGCCGTGGAGGGGATGACGGCGGGCGGGCGGCTGCGGATGGCGTTCTGGCACTCCACCGCCGTCTACCGCCGCGAGACGGTGGAGCGGCTGGCGGAGGCGTACGCGTCTGCGCTGCGGGCGCTGATCGCGCACTGCCGCGAAGGCGGCGCGGGCGGCTTCACCCCGTCCGACTTTCCCGAGGCCGGCCTCGACCAGGCATCGCTCGACGCGCTGATGGCGCAGCTGGGCGGGTGATCCAAAAAGAAATGGGCTCACGCAGAGGAGCAGAGGCAGCAGAGGAAGTTCTCTGCTCCCTCTGCTGCTCTGCGTGACACCATCAACCAGATCGGCCGACGCGACGACGCCGGTCGCGATGACGTGATATGAATCGCAAGAACGTAGAGGACCTGTACCCGCTTTCCCCGCTGCAGCAGGGGATGCTCTTCCATACGCTCTACTCGCCGGGGACCGGCGCGTACCTGGAGCAGATGGGCTTCACCCTGCGCGGCAACGTGCGCCCGGACGCGTTCCGCCGCGCGTGGCAGGCCGTGGTCGACCGCCACCCGGCGCTCCGCTCCGGCTTCGTGTGGGAAGGGGTGCCGCAGCCGCTGCAGGTGGTCTACCGCCAGGCCGAGGTGCCGTTCACCTTCGCCGACTGGCGCCTGCTGTCGGCCGCCGAGCGCGACCGCCGCTACCGCGAGGAGATGGAGGCGTCCCGCGCGCGCGGGGTGGACATGGTCAGGGCGCCGCTCCTGCGCGTCCGCCTCTACCAGGTCGGCGACGACGAGCACCGCTTCGTGCTCGACATCCACCACATCCTGTTCGACGGATGGTCGCTCCCCATCATCCTGGGCGAGTTCGCGGCGCTCTACTACGGGATCGCGCACGGCGAGCTGCCGCGGCTTCCCGCGCGGCGGCCGTTCCGCGACTACATCACCTGGCTGAAGCAGCAGGACGAGCGCGCGGCCGAGGCGTTCTGGCGCGGGCGGCTGGCGGGCGTCGACGCGCCCACGCCGCTGCCGCTGGACCGCGACCCGTCGCGCGCCGGCGCCCCCTCCGAGCGCCACGCGCAGGAGACGGTGGTGCTGCCGCCGTCGCTCGCCGCCGCCGTCGACGCCGCCGCGCGCGGGATGCGGACCACGGCGAGCGGGGTGTGGCAGTGCGCCTGGGCCGCCGTCCTCGCCGCGTACTCGGGCGAGCGCGACGTGGTGTTCGGCGCCACCGTCTCCGGCCGCCCCCCCGAGCTGCCGGGGGTGGAGGAGATGGTGGGGATGTTCATCAACACCGTCCCCGTGCGCGTGCGCGTGCCCCGCGCGGGGACGGTGGCGGAGTGGGTGCAGGACGCGCACGGCCGCCAGAACGAGGCGCGGCTGTACGAGCACGCGCCGCTCGCCCAGGTGCAGGCGTGGAGCCAGGGCGGGCGCTTCGAGACGCTGCTGGTCTACGAGAACTACCCGGTCGACGCCCTCCAGCAGGGCGGCGGCGCCGAGTTCGAGGCCGAGGCGGACGAGGACGACGAAGGCTTCCTCGTCACCGCCGCCGACTCGCCGGAGCGCACCAACTACCCGCTGTCGCTCGTCGCCGCGCCGTCGGCGGAGCGGTTCCGCGTCACCGCGACCTTCGACCCCACCCGCATCGCCCCCGCGTCGGTGCGGACGGTGCTCGGCGGGCTGGCGCGGGTGCTGGAGCAGATCGCCGACGACCCGCAACGGCCGATGGCGTCGCTGGCGGTGCTGGACGCGGACGAGGCGCGGCGCGTCGTCCATCTCGCGGAGACGGCGATCGATTTCCCCCGCGGCGGGACGGTGCACGCGCTGTTCGAGGCCGCCGCCGCGCGCACGCCCGACGCGGTCGCGCTGCAGCACGGCACCGATCGCATTACCTACGCGGAGCTGAACGCGCGCGCGAACCGGCTCGCCCACCGCCTGCGCGCGCTGGGCGTGGGGCCCGAGGCGTCGGCCGGCGTGTGCCTGGAGCGCACGCCGGAGCTGGTCGTCGCCCTGCTCGCGGTGCTGAAGGCGGGAGGCGCGTACATCCCCCTCGACCCCGCCTATCCCGCCGAGCGGCTGGGGTGGATGCTGGGGGATGCGGACGCGCGCGTCGTGATCGCCGAGCGGCGCACGGAGGATGCGCTCCCCGCGACGGACGCCCGCGTGCTGCTGGTCGACGCGGCGCGCGAGGAGATCGCCCGCGAATCGGCGGAGAACCCACCGCCGCTCGCGCTGGACGAGAACCTGGCGTGGACCATCTACACCTCGGGCTCCACCGGCCGGCCCAAGGGGGTGCAGATCGAGCACCGCGGTGCCGCCGCCTTCCTGCACCACCTGCGCGCGTGGGTGCCGGAGGAGGAGCTGCGCGGCGTGCTCCTCTCCACCTCCGTCTCCTTCGACGTCTCCATCGCCGAGGTCTTCTTCACGCTGGCGTGGGGCGGACGGCTGGTGATGGTGGAGAACGCGCTCTCCCTCGCCGAGCTGGGGGATGATGCGGGCGTCGTGCGCGCGAGCATGGTGCCCAGCGCCGCGGCCGAGCTGGCGCGGATGGGGCGCGTGCCGTCCACCGTGCGCACCTTCGCGCTCGGCGGCGAGCCGCTGGCCCCGGCGATCGCCGCGGCCGTGCACGCGCTCCCCAGCGTCACGCGCGTGGAGAACCAGTACGGGCCCACGGAAGACACCACCTACTCGTGCTCATGGATCGTCCCGCGCGGCACGGAGAAGGTGCTGGTCGGCCGTCCGGTGGCCGGGAGCCGCGCGTACGTGCTCGACGACCTGCTGCGCCCCGTCCCCTTCGGCGCGCGCGGCGAGCTGTACCTTGCGGGCGACGGGGTGACGCGCGGCTACCGCGCCCATCCCGCGATGACGGCGGAGCGCTATCTCCCCGACCCGTTCGGCCCTGCGGGGTCGCGGATGTATCGCACCGGCGACCTGGCGCGGTGGGTGGAAGATGGAAAGTGCGAGAGTGCGAAAGTGCGAGAGTGCGAAAGCAACTCATCGCGTGACGAAACCACTTTCGCACCTTCGCACCCTCGCACTTTCGCACTCGAGTACCTCGGCCGCGCCGACTTCCAGGTCAAGGTCCGCGGCTTCCGCATCGAGCCGGGCGAGATCGAGGCCGACCTCCTCGCCATCCCCGGCGTGGACGAGGCCGTGGTGGTCGCGCGTCCCGCCGAGACGGGGGACATGCGGCTGGCGGCGTACGTCGGTGGGTCCAATCCCCCCACCCCGGCGGAGCTGAAGGAGCGCCTGCGCGCGTCTCTGCCCGACTACATGGTGCCCGACACCATCACCCCGCTCGGCGCGCTGCCGCGCACGCCCAACGGCAAGGTCGACCGCGCCGCGCTTCCCGATCCCCAGGCCCCCGAGGACACCGCGGCCGACGAGGCGCCGAGCGGGCTGGCCGAGGAGGCGCTGGCGGAGATCTGGAAGGAGGTGCTGAAGCGCGAGCGCGTGGGCGCCAACGACTCCTTCTTCACGCTGGGCGGGCACTCGCTGCTGGCCACGCAGGTCGTCTCCCGCGTGCGCGCCGCGTTCGGGGTGGAGCTGCCGCTGCGGAAGATGTTCGAGAACCCCACGCTGCGCGCCCTGGCGGTGGTGATCGAGGACCTGCTCGTGGCCGACGTCGAGGGCGCGGACGACGCGTCCGCGGGGGAGACGCTGGCGCCGGCCGCCGCGCCGCCGCTCGCGGCCGTGGCCGGCGACATCGTCCCCGTGCCGCGCGGCGGATTGCTCCCCGCGTCGCTGCCGCAGGAGCGGCTCTGGTTCATCGACCGGATGGACCCCGGCACGGCGGGCTACGTCGTCTCCTCGTCCATGCGCCTGCGCGGCGCCATCGACCTCGACGCGCTGCGCCGCGCGGTGGCCGAGCTGGTGCGCCGCCACGAGGTGCTGCGGACGACCTTCGCCGAGGTCGACGGACGGCCGACGCAGCGCATCCGCCCCTTCACCGCGTTCCCGCTCCCGCTCGAGGACCTGTCCGCCGACGGGCCCGAGGCCGCGCTGGCCGAGGTCGAGCGGCGGGTGACGGAGGAGACGGGGACCGGGTTCGACCTGGCCGCCGGGCCGCTCTTCCGCGCGCGCCTCTTCCGCATCGCGCGCGGCGACCACGCGCTGGTGCTGGCCATGCACCACGCCGTGGCCGACGGCTGGTCGCTGGGCGTGCTGTACCGCGAGCTGGCGGCGCTCTACTCCGCGTTCAGCCGCGGGCTGCCGTCGCCGCTGCGCGACCTGCCGGTGCAGTACGCCGACTTCGCCGCCTGGCAGCGCTCCGCGGCCAGCGCCGAGGCGGCCGAGCGGCAGGTGGCGTGGTGGCGCGCGCACCTGGACGGCGCGCCGCACGTGCTGGAGCTCCCCACCGACCATTCACGCCCGCCGGTGCGCACCTTCGCCGGGGGTTCGGTGGGCATCACCATCGACGTCGGCGCCGTGGCCCGGCTGCGCGAGGTGGCCAACGCGGAGGGCGTGACGCCGTTCATGGTCCTCCTCGCCGTCTTCCAGCTCCTCCTCACCCGGCTGGCGGGGACGGACGACGTGCTGGTGGGATCGCCGGTGGCCGGGCGCACGCACGCGCGCACCGAGGGGCTGATCGGCCTCTTCGTCAACACGCTGGTGCTGCGCGGCACCGTGCGCCCGGGCGAGCCCTTCCGCGACTTCCTGGCGCGCGTGCGCGAGGACGTGCTCGACGCCTTCGCGCACCAGGACGTGCCCTTCGAGCGGCTGGTGGACGAGGTGCGCGTGGAGCGCTCGCTGGCCCGCACGCCGCTCTACCAGGCCATGTTCTCGCTGCAGAACGCCGCCGCCGACGGCGCGGGGGAGATGGAAGGGCTGCGCGTGGAGCACCTCGCCGGCACCGTCGCCAGCGCCAAGACCGACCTCGAGCTGAACATGCACGAGAGCGGCGACGGGATGTACGCTTCTCTCGTCTACAGCGCCGACCTCTTCCGCCCGGAGACGGCCGCGCGCTTCGCCCGGGCGTTCACCTCGCTGGTCGCCGCGGCGCTGGAAGACCCGTCGCGCGCCGTCGACGCGCTGCCGCTGATGCCCGCGGCGCAGATGGAGGAGATGGCGGCGCTGGGGATCGGGATGGAGACGGAGATCCCCTCCGCGCCCATCCACCGCCTGTTCGAGGCGCACGCCGCGGCAACGCCCGATGCGCCCGCGCTGCTGACGGATGAAGCGCGGCTGACGTACGCGGAGGTGAACGCGCGCGCCAACCGCATCGCGCGGCGGCTACGCGAGCTGGGCGTCGGCGTGGAGCACCGCGTCGGCGTGTCGATGGAGCGCTCGCCCGACCTCGTCGTCGCGCTGCTGGCGGTGCTGAAGGCGGGGGCTGCGTACGTCCCGCTCGACCCCGTCTATCCCGCCGAGCGGCGCGCGCTGATGCGCCGCAACGCCGGCGTCACCGTCGTCGTCACGCGGGAGGGAGCGGGAGATCGGGGGGACGGCGTGCGCGTCCTCTCCCTCGCCGCCGAGCGCGAGCGCATCGCCGCGCTGGGGGATGGGGATCTGGCGGACGTCGAGGTCGCGCCGGAGAACCTGGCGTACGTCCTCTACACCTCGGGGTCGACGGGAACGCCGAAGGGGGTGGCGGTGCCGCACCGCGCGGTCGTCCGTCTCGTCCGCGGGCAATCGTACGCGCGCTTCGCGGCGGACGAGGTGTTCCTCCAGTTCGTCCCCGTGGCCTTCGACGTCTCCACCTTCGAGGTGTGGGGCGCGCTGCTGAGCGGGGCGGCGCTGGCGGTCCATCCCCCGCACCTGCCCGAGCCGGCGGAGCTGGGCGCGTTCGCTGCCCGGCACGGGGTGACGCAGATGTGGCTCACCTCGGGGCTCTTCCACCAGGTGGTGGACGCGGGCGCGCCGGGGCTGGGCGGCGTGCGGCGCCTCCTCTCCGGCGGCGACGTGGTTTCCGCCGCGCACGTGCGCCGGGCGATGGAGCTGCTCCCCGACACGGAGATCGTCGACGGCTACGGCCCCACGGAGACGACGACCTTCGCCACGACGCACGTGGTGACGCGGGAGGACGCGGACGCGGGCGACATCCCCATCGGCCGGCCGCTGGCCAACACGCGGGCGTACGTGCTGGACGAGCGGCTGCGCCCCGTCCCCCCCGGCATCCCCGGCGAGCTGTACCTGGGCGGCCCCGGCGTGGCGCGCGGCTACCTGGGCGCGCCCGCGCTCACCGCCGAGCGCTTCGTCCCCGATCCCTTCGTCCCCGGCGAGCGGCTGTACCGGACGGGGGACCGGGTGCGGTGGACGGAGTGCGAGAGTGCGAAGGTGCGAGAGTGCGAAAGCGGCTCCTCGCGCGACGAAACCACTTTCGCACCTTCGCACCCTCGCACTCTCGCACTCCAGTTCCTGGGCCGCGCCGACCGCCAGGTGAAGGTCCGCGGCTTCCGCATCGAGCCGGCCGAGGTCGAGGCCGCGCTGGCCGCGCACCCGGCCGTGCGCGCCGCCGCCGCCGACACGCGCGGCGAGGGCGCGGACCGGCGCCTGGTCGCCTGGGTCGTCGCCGCGGACGGCGCGGAGGTCTCGACCCCCGCGCTGCGCGAGCACCTGTCGCGGACGCTGCCGGAGCACATGGTGCCGTCCGTCGTCGTCCCCATCGACGCCATCCCCCTCACGCCCAACGGCAAGGTCGACCGCGCCGCCCTCCCCGCGCCCGCCGCGGTGGGAAGCGGGCCCACGCGGCCGCTGACGGCCACGGAGGAGATGATCGCCACCGTGTGGGCCGAGCTGCTGGGCGCGTCGCGCGTGGGGCCCGACGACGCCTTCTTCGAGCTCGGCGGGCACTCGCTGCTGGCCGCGCAGGTGGCCGGCCGCATCCGCGCCGCGTTCGGGGTGGAGCTGCCGCTGCGCGCGCTCTTCGAATCTCCCCAGCTCTCCGAGCTCGCCGCGCGGGTGGACGGCCTGGTGCGCGCCGGCACCGGCGCGGACGACCCGGTCGTTCCCGTGCCGCGCGACGGCGACCTCCCCGTCTCCTTCGCGCAGGAGCGGATGTGGTTCCTGCAGCAGCTCGATCCCGCGTCCGCGCTCTACAACCTGGCGACGCCGATGCGGCTGCGCGGGCCGCTGGACCTGGCTGCGCTGGAGCGCGCGTTCACCGAGATCGTGCGCCGCCACGAGCCGCTGCGCACCGTCTTCGCCCTCGTCGAAGGGAAGCCGGTGCAGCGGGTGATGGCGCCCGCGCCGGTCGCCATCCCTGTCACCGACGTCTCCCGCCACCCCGATCCGGAGAAGGAGGCGCGGCGGCTGGCCAACGTCGAGGCCGCCACGCCGTTCGACCTGGAGCGCGGACCGCTTTACCGCGTCTCGCTGGTCCGGCTGGCGGCGGACGACCACGTGCTGCTGCTGGACGTGCACCACGCGGTCACCGACGGCTGGTCGCACGGGCTGCTGACGCGCGAGATGGTGGCGCTGTACGAGGCGTTCCGCGAAGGGCGGCCGTCGCCGCTGCCGGAGCTGGCGGTGCAGTACGCCGACTACACCGTGTGGCAGCGCCGCTGGCTGACCGACGAGCGCGTGCGCCAGCAGGTGGAGTACTGGACGGCGCAGCTGGCCGGCGCGCCCCCCGCGCTGGAGCTGCCCACCGACCACCCGCGCGCGGCCGTGCAGCGCCACCGCGGCGGCTCGCACGCGGGCGCCTTTCCGCCCGACCTGCTGCGCGACGTGCACGCGCTGGCCGCCCGCCACGGCGCCACGGTGGCGATGACGGTGCTCGCCGCCTTCCAGCTCGTCCTCGGCCGCCTCGCGGGGCAGGACGACGTGGTGGTGGGCACGCCCATCGCCGGGCGCACGCGGATGGAGACCGAGCCGATGGTCGGCCTCTTCCTCAACACGCTGGCCATCCGCACGCGCTGGCACGGCGGCGAGACTTTCGCCGGGCTGCTGCAGCGCGTGCGCGAGACCATGCTGGGCGCGTACGCCCACCAGGACGTGCCCTTCGAGCGGCTGCTGGAGGACCTGAAACCGGAGCGCACGCTCAGCCGCACCCCCGTCTTCCAGGTGATGTTCAACATGCTGAACCTGGAGGGCTCGTTCGGCCACGCGCGCGAGGCGGTGGAGCCCGGGCGCGGCGAGCTGGCCATCCGCAACTGGGCCGACGAGCTCGAGGTGGGGAGCAAGTTCGACCTGACGCTCTACGTGCAGGAGACGCCGGCGGGCCTGGCCTTCACCGCCGCGTACGACGCCGACCTGTTCGAGCGCGAGCGGATCGCGGAGATGATGCGGCAGCTGGGCGCGGTCCTCCGCCAGGCCGCGGCCGACCCGGCGCTCCGTCTCGACGCCATCTCGCTGCGGACGGACGCGGCCGCGCCCGTCCTCCCCGACCCGGCGACGCCGCTCCCCGCGCGCTGGTCCAGCGCGGTGCACGAGACCTTCGCCGCGCGCGCGGCCGCATCTCCCGAGGCGGCGGCGATCGTCGACGCGGCGGCGACGTGGACGTACGGGGAGGTGGACGCGGCGAGCAACCGCGTCGCCCGTCGGTTGATGGAGATGGGGATCGGGAAGGGCGACGTCGTCGCCGTCCACGCCCACCGCAACGCGTGGCTCCCCGTGGCGATGCTGGGGATCGCGAAGGCGGGCGCAGCGTGGACGATCCTCGATCCCGCCTATCCCGCCGCGCGGCTGGCGGAGCGCTTCGCCGCCGCGGCGCCGGGCGCGGTGATCGCCATCTCCGCCGCCGGCGCGCTCCCGGACGAGCTGCGGCGCGCGGCGGAGCATCTCCCGACGCTCGTGTTGGGAGAGACGGAGGATCTCGCGTCCATCTCCGCGGAGCCCATGGGAATCGAGGTGGGCGCGGACGACTTGGCGTACCTCGTCTTCACCTCGGGGACGACGGGCACGCCGAAGGCCGTGGCGGGAACGCACGGGCCGCTCTCGCACTTCTTCCGCTGGTACGCGGACGAATTCGGGCCGCGCGCCGGCGACCGCATCTCCATGCTCTCGGGCCTGGCGCACGACCCGCTGCTGCGCGACGTCTTCGCGCCGCTGGCGGCGGGCGCGGCGCTCTGCATCCCCGACCCCGCGCGCATCGCGGAGCCGGGGTGGCTGGCGACGTGGTTCGCGGAGACGGGCATCACCATCGCCCACCTCACCCCCGCCATGGGCCAGCTCCTGGCGACGGGGGATGCGCGCCTTCCCGCGCTGCGCCTGGCCGCGTTCGGCGGCGACGTGCTGCACGGGCACGACGTCGACCGCCTGCGCGCGCTCGCGCCGGGGGTGGAGATCGTGAACTTCTACGGGGCCACGGAGACGCCGCAGGCCGTCGCCTACCACCGCGTGCCGCGGGAGATGGACGGCGCCGGGCGCGTGCCGGTGGGGCGGGGGATCGACGGCGTGCAGCTGCTGGTGATGCGCGGCGACACGCTCGCGGGCGTGGGCGAGCCGGGCGAGATCGCGGTGCGCACGCCGTACCTCGCGGCGGGATACGCGAACGATGCGGCGCTGACGGCCGAGCGCTTCCGCGCCAACCCGCTCACCGGCGACGAGGCGGACCGCGTCTACCTCACCGGCGACCTGGGCCGCTACCGCCCCGACGGCGCGGTGGAGATCGCCGGCCGCGCCGACCGCCAGGTGCAGGTCCGTGGCTTCCGCGTGGAGCCCGGCGAGGTCGAGGCCGCCCTCGCCGCGCACCCCGCGGTGCGCGAGGCGGCCGTCGTCGCGCGCGAGGCGGCGGACGGCGGGCGGCGGCTGGTGGCCTACGTCGCCACCCACGCGCAGGCCGGCGACGTCGCGGACGAACTGCGGGCGCACCTGCGCGGCCGCCTTCCCGAGTTCATGGTGCCCGCCGCGTTCGTGCGGGTGGACGCGCTGCCGCTGACGGCCAACGGCAAGCTCGACCTGCGCGCGCTCCCCGACCCGGACGAGGCGGCGGAGCGCACCGAGTTCGTCGCGCCGCGCACCGCCGCCGAGCAGGTGCTGGCGGAGATCTGGGGCGAGGTGCTGAACGCGGAGCGCGTGGGGGCGGACGACAACTTCTTCGCGCTGGGCGGGCACTCGCTGCTGGCCACGCAGGTGCTGTCGCGCGTGGAGCAGGCGTTCGGGGTGAAGCTTCCCGTGCGTGCGATCTTCGAGCACCCCACCGTGGCCGCGCTCGCCGCGCAGATCGAGGCGCTGGGCGTGGGTGTGCTGGCGGACGCCGACGCCGAGCTGGCCGAGCTCAGCGACGAGGAGCTGGCCGCGCTGCTGGCGGAGGTTGGCGGCGCGGAGGGGGATTAGGAGCCCTCACCTGGCATCGCGCCCTCTCCGGCATCGCGCCCTCTCCGGCTCGCCTAGGCTCGCCACCTCTCCCCTACCGGGAGAGGTAGGGGTGAGAACATCGGCGCGGGCGGCGTGGATTCGCGTGGCCGCGGACTGGCCCCCTCCCCCGGCCCCTCCCCCGCTGCGCAGGGGAGGGGAGAACAAAGTGGGGGGTACGTGACGGTGCCGACCTCCGGCCTCGCGGTGCACCGGAGCCTGTAACCGAGCCGCAGGCTGCGCGGCAGACCGGAACCCAACCCTCTCCCGGTACGGGAGAGGGCGAGCGCTCTAAGGCGCGGGGAGAGGGCGGACGGAAGGCGGCATTGCAGCAGTCGGTTGGTCTCCGGCCTCGCGGAGAGGGCGGGACGGGCGCGCGCTGACGGTGCGGATCTGCGCACGTGAACGGGTTACCTGTTGAAGTCTAGATGACCGAAGTCTCGAAGAAGCTGGGCGAGCTGTCGCCGGAGCAGCGGAAGCTCCTCGCGCTCCGGCTGCGGATGCAGAAGGCGAAGGAATCCGCCCCCGCGCCGCAGGAGCGCGAGGGCGGCGTCTTTCCGCTCTCGTTCGCGCAGCAGCGCATGTGGCTGCTGGACCGGCTGGACCCCGGCGCCACCGCCTACAACCTCGCCTTCCCCTGGCGCCTGCGCGGCCCGCTCGACGTGCCCGCGCTGGAGCGCGCCGTCGCCGAGATCGTGCGGCGGCACGAGACGCTGCGCACCCGCATCGACGTCCGCGACGGCGAGCCCGCGCAGGTCGTCGAGCCGTTCCGCGAGTGGACGCTCCCCGTCGTCGACCGCCCCATCCCCGAGGCGGAGCGCGAGGCGGAGCTGGCGCGCATCGCCACGGAGGAGGCGAACCGGCCGTTCGACCTGGCCGCGGGGCCGCTCTTCCGCGCGCTGCTGGTGCGCGCCGCCGACGACGACCACCTCTTCGTCTGGTCCGTCCACCACGTGGTCGGCGACGGCTGGTCCACCGGCGTGTTCGACCGCGAGCTGAAGGCGCTGTACGAGGCGTTCGCCGCCGGCCGCTCGTCGCCGCTGCCGCCGCTGCCCATCCAGTACGGCGACTTCGCGGTGCGGCAGCGCGAGCGGCTGTCGGGCGAGGCGCTGGAACGGCAGGTGGCGTGGTGGAAGGATCGCCTGGCCGGCGCGCCCGCGCTGCTCGAGCTGCCGACGGACCGCCCGCGCCCCGCCGTCCGCTCCGACCGCGGCGACGTCGTCGGCTTCGAGGTGGAGGGCGTCGCCGCGGCGGTCGAGGCGCTGGCGCGCGAGGCCGACGCCACGCCGTTCATGGTGCTGCTCGCGGCGTGGCAGGCGCTGCTCGGGCGGTGGTCGGGGCAGGACGACGTGCTGGTCGGCACGCCCATCGCCAGCCGCACCACGCCGGACGTGGAGCCGCTGATCGGCTACTTCGCCAACACGCTGGTGCTGCGCGGCGACCTGGGCGGCGACCCCACCTTCCGCGCCCTCCTCGCCCGCGTGCGCGAGGCCACGCTGGGCGCGTACGAGCACCAGGATCTCCCCTTCGAAAAGCTGGTGGAGGAGATCAACCCCGGGCGCAGCCTCAGCCACACGCCGCTCTTCCAGGTCGCGTTCGTCTTCCAGAACCTGGCCGCGGCCACGGGCATCACCGAGCAGCGCCGGCTGGGCGACGCGGCGATGGAGCCCGCCGGCCGCGGCCGCGAGACCGCCAAGTTCGACCTCACGCTGACGCTGGTGCAGGACTCCGGGCGTACCCTCGGCAGCCTCGAGTACGCCGCCGAGCTGTGGGACCGCGCCACGGTGGAGCGGATGATCGGCCACCTCGGCGTCCTGCTGCGCGAGGCGCTGCGGCGGCCGGACGCGCGCATCTCCGATCTCCCGCTGCTGATGGACGCCGAGCGCGTGGAGCTGGAGGCGCGCGCCCGCCCCGCCGCCGCCTTCGCTGCGGACGAGCCGCTGCACGTCCGCTTCGCCGCGCAGGCCGCGCGCTCGCCGGACGCCGTCGCGGCGACGTACGAGGGCGAGCGGCTGACGTACGCGGAGCTGGACGCGCGCGCGAATCGACTCGCGCATCACCTGGCCGCGCGCGGCACGCGGCCGGGCGATCTCGTCGGCCTGTGCGTGGAGCGCTCGCTGGAGACGGTGGTCGGCATCCTGGGCATCCTCAAGGCCGGCGCCGCCTATCTCCCGCTCGACCCGGCGTACCCGGACGAGCGCATCGCGCACATGCTGGCCGACTCCGGCGCGCGCCTCGTCCTCGCGACGGCGGACCTCGCGTCGCGGGTTTCGGGAGATGGCATCACCGCGATCCTCCTCGATTCCGACCGCGCGGAGATCGACGCGCATCCGTCCATCCCCCCCGCCGTGGAGGTGGATGGCGATGCGCTCGCGTACGTCATCTACACCTCGGGCTCGACGGGGCGGCCGAAGGGCGTGCAGGTGACGCACGCGAACGTGATGCGCCTGTTCGCGGCGACGGACGAGTGGTTCGGCTTCGGCGCGGACGACGTGTGGACGCTCTTCCACTCGTACGCGTTCGACTTCTCGGTCTGGGAGATCTGGGGCTCGCTGCTGTACGGCGGCCGGCTGGTGGTCGTCCCCTTCTACGTCAGCCGCAACCCCGACGCCTTCCGCGACCTGCTCGCCCGCGAGCGCGTGACGGTGCTGAACCAGACCCCCAGCGCCTTCCGCCAGCTCATCCGCGCCGACGAGGAGGCGTGGGGAGATCGCAGTCGCTCGGCCTCTGGTGGCCAGGCCCCGGCGCGGGGGAGCCGGGCGAATGAATTCGCGGCAACAACTACACAAAGTCCGCCTTCGCGGACTGGGGCGCTGGCTGGTCCTGCCGAAGCAGACCCCGACGCGGGCTCCAACGCGCATCCCGCGGCTGCGAGCGGGCTTGCGCTCCGCTGCGTCATCTTCGGCGGCGAGGCGCTGGACCCGGCGTCGCTGCGCGGGTGGGTGGAGCGGCACGGCGACGAGGCGCCGCGGCTGGTCAACATGTACGGCATCACCGAGACGACGGTGCACGTCACCTATCGCGTGATCCGCGAGGCGGACGTGCTCGCCGGCTCGGCCAGCCCGATCGGCATCCCCATCCCCGACCTGTCGGTGCAGGTGCTCGACCCGCGCGGCCGCCCCGTCCCCGTGGGCGTGGTGGGGGAGATGTACGTCGGTGGCGCGGGGGTGGCGCGCGGCTACCTCGGCCGTCCCGCGCTGACCGCCGAGCGCTTCGTCCCCGATCCGTATCCGCCCGTCCCCGGCGCGCGCCTATACCGCTCGGGAGATCTGGCGCGGTGGACCGAAGTGCGAGAGTGCGAAGGTGCGAAAGTGCGAGAGCGGGACGCCGCGGCCGACGCCTCGTCCGGCGCTGAGTCCACTTTCGCACTCTCGCACCCTCGCACTCTCGCACTCGAGTACCTCGGCCGCGCCGACGACCAGGTGAAGGTCCGCGGCTTCCGCATCGAGCTGGGCGAGATCGAGTCGGTGCTGCTCGAGCATCCGCGCGTCCGCGAAGCCGTCGTCCTCGCCCGCGGCTCCGGCGACGACAAGCGCCTCGTCGCCTGGGTCGTCCCGTCGAACGGAGACGCTGCGGTTCCCCCTCCCCCAGTCGGTTCCGGGGGAGGGGGTGGCGAGCGTAGCGAGCCGGGGGAGGGGGCGTCCGCAGCGCGGCTGACGGCGGAGCTGCGCGCGCACCTGTCGTCGCATCTCCCCGACTACATGGTGCCGTCCGCCTTCGTGGCGATGGACGCGCTGCCGCTGACCCGCAACGGCAAGGTCGACCGCCGCGCGCTGCCGGAGCCGGACCTCGCCGCGTCGGCCGTGGAGTACGTCGCGCCGCGCACGCCGGACGAGGAGACGCTCGCCGGCATCTGGGCTCCACTACTGGGAGTGCCGCGCGTCGGGGCGGAGGACGAGTTCTTCGCGCTCGGCGGGCACTCGCTGCTGGCCACGCGCGTCATCACCCGCGTCCGCGAGGCGTTCGGCGTCGACCTCCCGCTCCGCGCCGTCTTCGAATCTCCCACCCTTTCCGCGCTCGCCGCCGAGATCGGCCGGCTGGCGGGGACGGGGACGGAGGCGCCGCCCATCGTCCCCGTCGACCGCACGGGCGACCTGCCGCTGACCTTCGCGCAGGAGCGGCTCTGGTTCGTGGACCGGATGGAGCCCGGCAGCATGGTCGTCACCATGGGCTCCGTCTACCGCCTCTCGGGCGCGCTGGACGCCGCCGCGCTCGAGCGCGCGCTGGGCGAGGTGGTGCGCCGCCACGAGTCGCTGCGCTCCGTCTTCCCCGAGGTCGACGGCACGCCGGTGCAGCGCGTGCTCCCGTGGCGCGCGTACCATCTCCCGACGACGGACCTAAAGGCGCTGCCGGAGGACGAGCGGGGCGCCGCGGCCGGGCGCATCGTGCGCGAGCCGTTCACCACGCCGTTCGACCTGGCGCGCGGGCCGCTGCTGCGCGCGGTGCTGGTGCGGCTGGACGAGGGCGAGCACCTGTTCGCCTTCAACCTCCACCACGTGGCGGGCGACGGGTGGTCGCTCGGCATCTTCTTTGGCGAGCTGGCGGCGCTCTACGACGCGTTCGCGCGCGGCGAGCCGTCGCCGCTCGCCGAGCCGGCGGTGCAGTTCGGCGACTACGCCGCGTGGCAGCGCGCGTGGCTGCGGGGCGAGGTGCTGGAGCGGCAGCTCGCCTACTGGCGCGGCAATCTGGCCGGCGCGCCGCCGCTGCTGGAGCTGCCCACCGACCGCCCGCGCCCCGCCGTCCAGAGCTACCGCGGCGCCGACGAGCATGCCGTCCTTCCCGCGGACGAGCTGGCGGCGATCCACGCGCTCGGCCGCGCCGAGGGGGCCACGCTGTTCATGACGCTGCTGGCGGCGTTCTCGCTCGTCCTCGGCCGGCTGGCGGGGCACGACGACGTGGTGGTGGGCACGCCCATCGCGGGGCGCACACGCGCGGAGACGGAGCGGCTGATCGGCCTCTTCCTCAACTCGCTGGCGATGCGCACGGACCTCGGCGGCGACCCCTCGTTCCGCGAGTTGCTCCGCCGCGTGCGCCGCACCACGCTCGACGCGTACGCGCACCAGGACGTGCCCTTCGAGTTGCTGCTGGCCGAGCTGCAGCCCCGGCGCAGCGTGAGCCACACCCCCGTGTTCCAGGTGATGCTGAACCTGCAGAACTACGAGGGCGGGGAGATGCGGTTCGGCGGGGTGGAGGTCGAGGGATACGGCCACGCGGGCGAGCAGACCAGCAAGTTCGACCTCACGCTGTACGCCACGGAGATGCCGGACGGCCTGGCGCTGCGCCTGGTGTACGCGCGCGACCTGTTCGGCGCCGCGCGGATGCGCGAGCTGCTGGACCAGCTCCGCGCCGTCCTCGCGCAGGCCGCGGCGGA
The DNA here is from genome assembly GCA_036377595.1 of Longimicrobium sp. Classification (NCBI taxonomy): domain Bacteria; kingdom Pseudomonadati; phylum Gemmatimonadota; class Longimicrobiia; order Longimicrobiales; family Longimicrobiaceae; genus Longimicrobium; species Longimicrobium sp. The sequence goes on from DASUYB010000065.1 coordinate 51,410, forward strand.
CCCGGACGCCGCCACGTCGCGCATCACGCTGCAGACGGAGATGGCGCGCGCGGTGCTCCCCGACCCCGCGGCGGAGCTGTCGAACGCGTGGCGCGGCAGCGTCCCCGAGCTGTTTGCCCGCCGCGCGTGCGAGGCGCCGCACGCCCTCGCCGCCGAGGATCCGCGCGAGCGCTGGACCTACGCCGAGCTCGACGCCGACACGGCGGAGATCGCGAACGACCTCGTCGCCGCCGGCTTGGGGAGCGGCGACGTCGTCGCGATCTGGGGCCACCGCGGCACGGCGCTGGTCCGCGCGCTGCTGGCCACGCTGCGCTCTGGCGCCGCCTTCCTGGTGCTCGACCCCGCGTATCCGCCCGCGCGCCTGGCCGACTACGTCCGCATCGCCCAGCCCAAGGCTTTCCTGGAGATCCCCGCCGCCGGCGACATCCCCGCCGAGCTCGAATCCGCACTCGCCGAAACCGTCCGCTGCGGCATCACCATCTGCGGAAAACCAGGCGCCGTACCCGCGGGACGTCATCCTGAGGCCGGCCACACCGAACCCGCGTCCGCACCAGAGGATGCAGGCCGAAGGATCTATAGCCCGGGGGAGCACACAGCCGGGGACGCGAGCGAAAGCCACCCCGGCGCCGCAGTAATCCACGGCAGCGCCGAAGCCAGCCCGGCCGCGCCGGCATCGGGCGGCTACCTCTCCCGGTACGGGAGAGGTGGCGAGCCTAAGCGAGCCGGAGAGGGCGCCCCAGCCGGAGAGGGTGCGCTGCCGGAGTCGCGCGCCGAGATCGGCCCCGACACCCTCGCCTACCTCTCCTTCACCTCGGGCACCACGGGCACGCCCAAGGCGGTGATGGGCCGCCACGGCTCGCTCACGCACTTCACCCCGTGGCTCGCGGAGACGTTCGGCCTCTCCGCCGGCGACCGCTTCAGCCTGCTGAGCGGCCTGGCGCACGACCCGCTCCACCGCGACGTGTTCACGCCGCTGCAGCTGGGCGCCGCCGTGGTCGCGCCCGAGCCCGACGAGGTCGCCGCGCCCGGCTATCTCGCGCGCTGGATGCGCGAGGCCGGCATCACCGTGGCGCACCTGACGCCCGCGATGGGCCAGCTCATCGCCGACGTCCCCGGCGGGGTGGAGCGCGCCGCGCCGGTCGAATCCCTGCGCCGCGCCTTCTTCGTCGGCGACGTGCTCACGCGCGGCGACGTGGAGCGCCTGGGCCGCCTCGCGCCCAACCTCACCGTCGTCAACTACTACGGCTCCACCGAGACGCAGCGCGCCGTCGCCTACCACGTCGTGCAGATGGACGAAGATGGTGATGGAGATGCCGCCCGCGAGGTGATCCCGCTCGGGCGTGGCATCCCCGGCGTGCAGCTGCTCGTCCGTTCCACGAGCGGCGGAATGGCGGGGATCGGCGAGGTGGGCGAGGTGTGGCTGCGCAGCCCGCACGTGGCGCTCGGCTACCTGGGCGACGCGGACCTCACGGCATCGCGCTTCGTGCGCAACCCATGGCGCGGCGATGCGTGGGACGTGCTGTACCGCACCGGCGACCTCGGCCGCTACCGCCCCGACGGCGAGGTGGAGCCGATGGGCCGCGCCGACCAGCAGGTGAAGGTCCGCGGCTTCCGCGTGGAGCTGGGCGATATCGAGGCCGCCCTCGCCCGCCACCGGCAGGTGCGCGAAGCCGTCGTGATCGCCCGCGGCGACGCAGCCGACCGCCGCCTCATCGCCTACATCGTCCCCCAGCGCCTCTCCGGCGGTGATCCGCAGGACGCGCTTCAGGCCGCGCCGACCCCGTCCCTCCCCCAGTCGGTTTTGGGGGAGGGACAGGCGAGGAACGAGCCAGGGAGAGGGCCTCGCGAGGTCGCGGCCGCGCAGGTGCCCGTGGAGGGCGCGAGTCCCGGCCCTGACCCCGAGACCCTTCGCGCCCACCTCCGGGCATCGCTGCCGGAGTTCATGCTCCCCGCCGCGTTCGTCACGCTCGAGCGGCTGCCGCTGACGCAGAACGGCAAGGTCGACCGCCGCGCGCTCCCCGATCCCGCGCCGGAGCACGCGGAGACGCGCACCGCGCCGCGCACGGAGACGGAGCGCGCCGTCGCGGAGATCTGGCGCGAGGTGCTGGGTCACGAGGTGGGGGTGGAGGACGATTTCTTCGCCAGCGGCGGCCATTCGCTCCGCGCGACGCAGGTGCTGTCGCGCATCGAGCATCGCTTCGCCGTGAGGCTGCCGGTGAAGACGATCTTCGCCGCGCCCACCGTCGCCGCGCTCGCCGCCGAGATCGACGCGCGCGGCGGCGACTTCATCGCATCCCCCGACACCGGCGAGTTCGCGTCCGAGTATGGCGAGGGCGTCTACCCGCTGTCGTTCGCGCAGCAGCGACTCTGGCTGCTCGACCGTTTGGAGCCGGGGAGCGCCGCGTACAATCTCCCCGCCGCGTACCGCATCCGCGGCGCGCTCGACGCCCCCGCGCTGGAGCGCGCGCTCGGCGAGATCGTTCGCCGCCACGAGACCCTCCGCACGCGCATCGAGACGCGCGGTGATGACGAGCCCGTGCAGGTCGTCGACCCCGCGGACGATTTCCATCTCCCGATCATCGAAAAGCCGGAGATAGCGGACGACGAGCTGCGCCGCATCGCCACGGACGAGGCCGCGCGCCCGTTCGACCTCGCGCGCGGCCCCCTCTTCCGCGCGATGCTCGTCCGCATCGCCGCGGACGACCACGCGCTGCTCTGGACGCTGCATCACGCCATCAGCGACGGCTGGTCGACGGGCATCCTGCTGCGCGAGCTGAACGTGCTGTACTCGGCGTTCGCAGCCGACCCACTCAGCACTCAGCACTCAGCACTCAGCACTTCCGTACCCGATCTCCCGATCCAGTACGGCCAGCACGCCGTCCGCCAGCGCCGCCGCCTCTCCGGTGCCGCGCTCGACGAGCAGGTGCGCGTGTGGAAGGAGGCGCTCGCCGGCGCGCCGTCGCTGCTGGATCTGCCCACGGATTGGCCGCGCCCGGCGGTGCAGAGCTATCGCGGCGCCACGCTCGGCTTCGGGCTTCCGGACGAGCTGATGGCGCGCGTCGCCGGGCTCGCGCGGCGCGAGGGGGCCACGCCGTTCATGGTGCTCCTGGCCGCCTACCAGGCCGTGCTCTCGCGCTGGTCGGGGCAGAACGACGTCGTGGTCGGCACCCCCGTGGCCAACCGCACCTCGGCCGACGTGGAGCCGCTGATCGGCTTCTTCGCCAACACCCTGGCGCTGCGCGGCGATCTGTCCGGCGCGCCCACCTTCCGCGAGCTGCTGGCGCGCGTGCGCGAGGCGTCGCTCTTCGCGTTCGACCGCCAGGACCTGCCGTTCGAGAAGCTGGTCGAGGAGCTGCAGCCCGAGCGCAGCCTCGCGCATTCGCCCGTCTTCCAGGTGATGTTCGCGCTGCAGAACGTGCCGCGCGAAGGCCCGCGCCTGGACGGGCTCGAGATGTCGCCCATCGGCCGCGCCGGCGAGGCGGCCAAGTTCGACCTCTCGCTCACGCTGGTGCAGGCGCCCGACCGCACCTTCGGCGCGGCCGAGTACGCGACCGACCTGTTCGACGAGGCCACGATCCAGCGCTTCGTCGGCCACTTCGCCACGCTGCTGGACGCGGCCACGCAGCAGCCCGACGCGCGCGTCGCCGATCTCCCGCTGATGCCCGACGCGGAGCGCGACGAGCTGATGCGCATCTCCGCCGGCCCGGAGGTCGCGCGCGAGCCGTCGCTCACGCTGCACGGGCTGTTCGAGGCGCAGGCCGCGCGCACGCCCGACACCGTCGCCGTCACCTTCGAGGGAAGGTCGCTGACGTACGCGGAGATGGATGGCCGGGCCAATCAGCTCGCGCATCTCCTCCGTGCGCGCGGCGTCGGCCCGGAGACGCCCGTCGCAGTCTTCATGGAGCGTTCGCTGGAGATGGTGATCGCGCTCTACGGGGTGCTCAAGGCGGGGGGATGCTACATCCCCGTCGACCCCGAGTACCCGGCCGAGCGCATCGCGTACATGCTGGAGGATTCCGCCGCGCGCGTCGTCCTCACGCAGCAGCGGTGGATGGAGATGCTTCCCGCCCCGGCCGAAGCCATCGCGCTCGACGCGCCCGGCGTGCTCGACGGCTTCCCCTCATCGTCCGTCGATGGAGATGCCGATCCCGACGCGCTGGCGTACGTGATCTACACGTCGGGATCGACCGGCCGGCCGAAGGGCGCGGGGAACGCGCACCGCGGCATCGTCAACCGCATCCTGTGGATGCAGGAGACGTTCGCCCTCGGCGCGGACGACGTGGTGCTGCAGAAGACGCCGTTCTCGTTCGACGTCTCCGTCTGGGAGTTCTTCTGGCCGCTGATGGCCGGCGCGCGGCTGGCCGTGGCCGCGCCCGGCGCGCACCGCGACCCCGCGCGGCTGACGGAGACCATCGCGCGCGAGCGGGTGACGACGCTGCACTTCGTCCCCTCCATGCTGCGGCTCTGGCTGGACGAGGCGGCGCCGGAGCGCGTCCCCACCCTCCGCCGCATCGTCGCCAGCGGCGAGGCGCTGCCGCCGGAGCTGCGCGACCGCTTCTTCACGCGACTCCCCGGCGTCGAGCTGCACAACCTCTACGGCCCCACCGAGGCCGCCGTCGACGTTACCTGGCACCCGTGCGTGCCGGGCGAGGCGGCGGTGCCCATCGGCCGCCCGGTGGCCAACACGCGTATCCACGTGCTCGACGCGCGCGGCAACCCGTGCCCGCCCGGCGTCCCCGGCGAGCTGCACATCGCCGGCGTGCAGGTGGGCCGCGGATACCAGCATCGCCCCGCGCTCACCGCCGAGCGCTTCGTCCCCGACCCGTTCGCCGATCATCCCGGCGCGCGCATGTACCGGACTGGGGATCGGGCGAGGTGGACGGAAGTGCGAAAGTGCGAAAGTGCGAAGGTGCGAAAGCACGACGGTGAAGACGCGGCCTCTCCCAGCGCCGAGACCACTCTCGCACCCTCGCACTCTCGCACTTTCGCACTCGAGTACCTGGGGAGATACGACTTCCAGGTGAAGATCCGCGGCCTCCGCGTGGAACTGGGCGAGATCGAGGCCGCGCTCGCCGCCGATCCGTCCGTCCGCGAAGCCGTCGTCGCCGCGCGGGGGGAGGGCGAGGACGCGCGCCTCGTCGCGTGGGTCGTCCCCGCGGATGGAGATGGGATTTCCGCCGATGTGCTGCGCGAGCGCCTCGGTCGCGCGCTGCCGCCGTACATGGTGCCGGGCGCGTTCGTGGAGATGGACGCGCTCCCGCTCACCCCCAGCGGCAAGGTCGACCGCAAGTCGCTCCCCGATCCCGACATGCGCGCGCGGCCGGATGCGTTCGTCGCGCCGTGGACGGCCACGGAGATCGAGCTCGCCGACGTCTGGCGCGAGGTGCTGGGCGTGGAGCGCGTCGGCGCCGCGGACGACTTCTTCGCGCTGGGCGGGCACTCGCTGCTGGCGGTGAAGCTGGCGTCGCGCATCCGCCAGCGCTTCGGGCGCGAGCTGCCGCTGGCGGAGCTCTTCCGCAGTCGCACCCTGCGCGCGCTCGCCGCCGCCCTCGAGCGCGATGGTGGTGGCGCGCCCGCGTCGCCGCTGGTCGCGCTGCTCGCGGGCGGCACGCGGACGCCGATCTTCTGCGTGCACCCGGCCGGCGGCACCGTCTTCCGCTACGCCGACCTGTCGCGCCACCTGGGCCCCAGCCAGCCGTTCTACGGCCTCCAGGCGCAGGGCGTGAACGACGACGCCGAACCGCTGGCCACGGTCGACGAGATGGCGGAGCGCTACCTCGACGCCATCCGCGACGCCTTCCCGCGCGGCCCGTACGTGCTCGCCGGCTGGTCGGCGGGCGGCGTGATCGCGTACGAGATGGCGCGGCGGCTCGGGGAGATGGGCGAGGCCGTCCCCCTCGTCGTCCTCCTCGACACCCACGCGCCGAATGAGGACTGGGAGACGCGGGCGCCCGACGAGGTGGACCTGTATCTCCGCTACACGCACGACCTTGCCGGCGTCGGCCCCGAGCGGCTGGCGGAGCTGGAGATGGAGCTGCGCCCGCTCGCGGGCAACGCGCGCCTCCCCGCGCTGGCGGCGTGGATCGCGCGCAGCGGCCTCCCCGTGGCCGAGGCCACGCTCGCGCAGATCGGCCGCAGCGTGCGCGTCTTCGCCACCACCATGCGCGCCGTCAACGAGCACCGTCTCGGCGCCTACGCGGGCGACGTCCTTCTCGTCGAGGCCGCCGACGGCATCCCCGGCCTCCCCGCGCCCGAGGGCGGCATCGCCGCCGCCTGGCGCCCGCACGTGCGGGGGAGCCTGGAGGTGCGCACCGTCCCCGGCACCCACGGCACCTTCATCAGCGACCCGTATGCGGCGGAGGTGGCGCGGGTGCTTGAAGAATGTTTTGCGCGTTCAGGGAATCCCGCCGTTGTGATCTGATAAACGAACTACCCCCGCGACCAATCTCGCGGGGGCAGTTCGTTGCACGTGGTTCAATCGGGCTCGTCAAGCCGATCAGCTTCCTCCAGCAGATCGGCCATCTCCGAAGGCGGGCGGCCTCGCTCGAGCATCTGCCTGAATACGACGTAGGGATCGGTGCGCGCTCCGGCCTTTCGCAGCGTGTCCTCATCGTTCAGCCACGTATATACGATCACGCGGCTGGGCGAGTGGAATCGGAAGAAGAGCCTGAAGCGACGTGCGAACTTGGCGCGCCGCCAGTGTCGATGAGCCGTGCCGAGCGTGTTGCCCTGACGGAATTGCGGCGCATCCGGATTCGCCGGAATCACCTCGAAAAGCAGGTGGACGAGCAGGGCGAAGAGCTTTGCCCGGGGATGGCCCCGGTAACCTTCCGGATCCGCTTGCCTCAGTCTTCGCACTTCCGCCTGCAGAGCGGCGTATTGCCGCGCGAATTCACGCCAGGCCAGGAGCGTCCATCCATGCGCCTCCGTCCGTCTCGGCTCGTCACGGGAGGGTGACATCGCCGAGATCCTCGTCCAGGTCCACGGCGATGCCCTTCACGAGCTCACGGGCTTCCCGCACGAGCTCGGGATCGAACGGCCGGAGAGAGTCGGGGTGTTCGAGCATGTCGCGCTCGATGAATGCGAGCCATGCCGCGATCACCGGATCGTCCACCTCCGCCTCGGGAACCGTTTCCGGCACCGCGTGGAACAGCAGCGTACCTGGCCCGATGACGTGCACCTCGAACCGGCCCTCCGTCAGCTCCGGGTGTGCCCGGAACATCGCTGCCTCGACGGCGAATGCCCGCGAGTTGCCGACGGTGGTTGCCTTTGCAGAGTAGGACATAGGTTCCTCCAAGACTGTTCGTACAACTATACGTACATCCCGTTGGCTCGTCAACGAGAACTCCCGTGGGCCGTCAGGTACGAATCGAGCATCACCGCGCAAACAACCACCAGTGAACCGACCAGGCGAAGGAACCCACGTATGGCAATCCGATTGGCGTTTTTGACGGTAGCTGCCCTCTTGGCCCTCGCCGGGCCGGCGGCGGCGCAGTATCAGCGGCTCGGCTTCCTGGCGGCGGGGCCGGGCGGCGCGCCGGAGGAGGCGTACCTGGACGGGCAGTTCACGATTGCGGGCGGGTTCATCGCGCGGTTCGGGCCGCCGGTGGGGCTGAGCGTCGGCATCCGCAGCATCAGCGGCTACTCGCGCTTCAGCGCCGACGAGGCCGCGCTCCTCGACTCGCTCGGCATCTCCTCGGGCGAGGTGGAGGGCGGGCACGCGACGGTCACGGAGGTGGGGCTCGACCTGATGGCGGGGTACGACACCGGCGCGCTGGGCGGCTACGGCTGGTACGGCATCCACTACTACAACGAGTCGCGCAGCGACGCCGAGATCACCACCCCGTCCGGCACCTTCACGACGCAGCAGCGCGACCGCGCCGACCTGGGCCCGTCGTACGGCGCGGGGCTGCTCTTCCACGTCGGCCCGCGCGCCGCCGTGTTCGGCGAGTGGTTCCGCGGCGGCGGCTTCGACGACCGCATGATCCGCATGGACGGCCTGCGCTTCGGCGTCAGCGGCGTGTTCTGACGCGGCGGCAGACACCGTGGTCCGTGCGCTGATCCGGATACCAAGTCGGGGTGAAGTATCGGTGCGTTCCAACGAATCTCGTGCTGCCGCGGTTATAGATCCTTCGGCCTGCAAACGCTTGCGCAGACGCTGATTACGGTCTGGCCGGCCTCAGGATGACGTCAGCGTGGGATCGGTCGGGGTGCATCAACCGAGTTCACGGATTTCGTATGAGATGAGTCGCCGCGAGCGGAGCGAGCCCCCGTCCCTCCCCCAGTCGGTTTTGGGGGAGGGACAGGCGCGGAGCGCCAGGGAGAGGGCCTCGCGGCGTTCGCAATCCCCGGACATGACGAAGCGCCCCCGCGGCCAGGCCGCGGGGGCGCTTCCCATCTCCATCTACGCCGTCACGACCGGCCGCGGCGGACCACCACGGGGCCGTTCGTCGTCACCGCGCGCACGGGGGCGCCGCCGCCGCCCAGCTCGGTGGTGAACTGCCGCGGGAAGCGGCCCTGCACCGGCACGGGGATGTCGATGTTCATAGGCCCGTTGACCGTCCCCGTCGTGAGCGTGGCGCGGTAGCCCGCGGGGATCGACAGCGTCACCGGTCCGTTCGTGGTCGCGGCGTCGAGCCCGGCGCCGTCCCAGCGCGAGCCGGTGAGGGAGACGGCGAGCGGCCCGTTCTGCGCGCGGGCGCGCACGTCGCCGCCGAGGGCGCGCAGCGCGAGCGGGCCGTTGTGCGCGCTCAGCTCCATCCGCCCGGTGACGCCGTTGACGCCGATCGGCCCGTTGTTGGTGGTCAGGCGCAGGTCCATCCGGCGCGGGACGAAGATCTCGTAGCTCACCGCGTAGCCGCGGTTGCGCGCCGTCTCCGGGCCGTCGGCGTAGATCTCGCCACCGGCGGTGTGCACGCGCACGCTGCCGGCGATGCGCCGCGCCTCGTCGTCCGACGGCGCCCACGCCTGGATGCGCTCGCGGACCAGCACGTCCGCGCCGTCCCACGCCTTCACCGACACGCCGCCGTTCTCGCGCCCGTCCACCGACAGCAGCCGGGGCGCGGCGATGCGCACCTCGCGCTGCTCGCAGTAGTGCTCGCGGTCGCTGTTTCGGTTCCAGCGGCGGCACTGGGCAACCCAGTCCTCGTCGTCGTCCTGCGCGGCGGCGGGGCGGGGGAGGAGCGCCAGCGCGGCCAGCGCCATCAGGCTGAGGGTTCGCATCTCGGGATCTCGTCTCGGAGGGTGATCGCCGTCGTCATTGCAGCATTCGACACCATCAGTCGCGCGATGGTTTGAATGCGTTGTGCGGCGATGTCGTGTCCGCCCGGCGCGGATCCCCCCCACCCCCGGCCCCTCCCCCACGAGGGGGGAGGGATGGGGGAGGGGAGACCTCATCGCGGTGAGAACTTTCTGCTCGATTCGGCGCCTGATCGCCAGTCACGAATGCCCATCGCGCGCGCCGAAAGCTTCGTCCGAGCCGCCGCCGGTAGTCCGCGAAGGCGGACTTCGTGTGGTTGTTGCAGCGAATTCATTCGGCCCCCATCAGTTTAGCCATCCCCCTTCCGGCACCTCTCTCCGAGCCCCGTTCTTCACCCGTTCCCGACCCGCTTTCCGTCCGCGCTCCATCCCCCCATCTTCATCTCCAAGCCCTCACATCGTCTCGCACCCAGCATCCCCCCCGATGCCGCACATCCACGTCAACGGCGCGCAGTTGTGGTACGACGACACCGGCACCGGCGCGGAGACCCTCGTCTTCGCGCACGGGCTGCTGTGGGACGGGCGCATGTTCGACGATCAGGTGGCCGCGCTGCGCGACCGCTACCGCTGCGTCACCTTCGACTTCCGCGGCCAGGGGCGCAGCGAGGTGACGAAGGGCGGCTACGACATGGACACGCTTTCCGACGACGCCGCCGCGCTGATCGAGCGGCTGGGGTGCGCGCCCTGCCACTTCGTGGGGCTGTCGATGGGCGGCTTCGTGGGGATGCGGCTGGCGGCGCGGCGCCCGGAACTGATCCGCTCGCTGGTGCTGATGGAGACGTCGGCGGACCCCGAGCCCGCGGAGAACGCCCCCCGCTACCGCGCGATGGGGCGCGTCGTGCGCGTGCTGGGGAAGGTGGGGATGAAGCTGGTGATGCCTCGCGTGATGCGCATCATGTTCGGCAGCAAGTTCCTCGACGACCCCGCCCGCGAGGCCGACCGCAACCTCTGGCGCGAGCGCGGGATGGCGAACCACCGCGTCGGCATCGTCCGCGCGCTGCGGGGGGTGATCGAGCGCAAGCCCATCTACGACGAGCTGGGCGACATCTCCTGCCCCACGCTGGTGATGGTGGGCGACCAGGACGTGGCCACGGTGGTGGAGAAGGCCGAGCGCATACGCGCCGCCATCCACGGCGCGCGCCTGGTGATCATCCCCGGCGCCGGCCACACCTCGTCGGTCGAGGAGCCCGCGTTCGTCAACCGCGTGCTGACGCAGTTCCTGGCGCGGCTGCCGTCGCCGGCGCCGCCCACGAGCCCGTCGCCCGCGGATGCCAATGGGACGGGCGGGTAAACCCGCGGCTGGAACCTTGGGAAGCCCGCAAACCGCGCGGGCTTGAACCGCAATAACGGTGGGGAGACGGACGCGTCGACCCCGTCGGCCGAAGCCTTTCACCGCGCTGAGGTCTCCCCTCCCCCATCCCTCCCCCCTCGTGGGTCCTCGTGGGGGAGGGGCCGGGGGTGGGGGGGATCCGCGCCGGGCGGGCACGATCTCACCCCGTCGCACCGATGCCCGAACCGCTTCCGAGCCTGCGATGATCGCCGACCCACGCCCCGAGCTTCGCCCGCTCCTCGACCGCATCGCCGCGTTCGTGCGCGACGAGCTGGGGCCGCTGGAGACACGCTTCCTCGCCGGGCCGGTGCGCGCCATCCTCCCCGCGCTGCGCGACGCGCGCGAGCGGGTGAAGGCGGCGGGGATGTGGGCGCCGCACCTGCCGCGCGAGCTGGGCGGGCTGGGGCTGCCGCTGGCTGACTTCGCGCACGTCAGTGAGGCGCTGGGCCGCTCGCCGCTGGGACACCTCGCCTTCAACTGCCAGGCGCCCGACGTCGGCAACATGGAGCTGCTGCACGCACACGGCAGCGACGGGCAGAAGGATCGCTGGCTCGAGCCGCTCGCCGCCGGCGAGATCCGCAGCTGCTTTTCGATGACCGAGCCCGACCGCGCCGGCTCCAACCCCGTCTGGCTGGAGACCACGGCCGTGCGCGACGGCGGCGACTACGTGATCGACGGCCGCAAGTGGTTCACCTCGTCGGCCGACGGCGCGGCGTTCGCCATCGTCATGGCCGTCACCAACCCCGGCGCGGCGTCTCCGCACCAGCGCGCGAGCATGATCGTCGTGCCGACGGACACGCCGGGGTTCCGCATCGTCCGCAACATCCCCGTGATGGGCGAGGCGGGCGAGGACTGGTTCTCGCACGCCGAGGTGGCGTACGAAGGGTGCCGGGTGCCGGTGGAGAACCGCATCGGCGCGGAGGGCGCGGGGTTCCTGCTGGCGCAGGAGCGGCTGGGGCCGGGGCGCATCCACCACTGCATGCGCTGGATCGGGATCGCCGAGCGCGCGTTCGAGCTGATGTGCCGCCGCGCCGCCACCCGCGAGCTGTCGCCCGGCGAGCCGCTGGCGCGCCAGCAGTCGGTGCAGCACGCCATCGCCGAGAGCCGCGCGGAGATCGACGCCGCGCGCCTGCTCACCCTCGACGCCGCCGCGCGCATCGACGCCCACGGCGCCCGCGCGGCGAGAGTGCAGATCAGCACCATCAAGTTCTACGTCGCGGGAATGCTGCAGCGCGTGCTGGACCGGGCGATCCAGGTGCACGGCGCGCTCGGCGTCACCGACGACGTGCTGCTGGCCTGGTGGTGGCGCCACGAGCGCGGCGCGCGCATCTACGACGGCCCCGACGAGGTCCACAAGTCGCTGGTCGCCCGCGAGGTGCTGAAGAACTTCTGAGCGCGACGGATTCAGGGGGATGGCATCCGTGTGCTCGGCGAGCATCCTCGCGGCCGCGGACGGCTCCCTCCCCCCGACCCCCTCCCCCGCTTCGCAGGGGCGGGGGAGCACTCAGCGCCGAATCCGCTTCCGCGCTGAGGTCTCCCCTCCCCCATCCCTCCCCCCTCGTGGGGGAGGGGCCGGGGGTGGGGGGGATCCGCGGCGGCGGACACGCGCATCTCCGCTCGCCGCACCGCCGTCACCCGACATCCCCCATGCCCGACACCCCCTCGCCCATCGACCGCGACGCGCCCGTCCGCCCGGGCGAGGAGCTGGACGCCGCCGCGCTCGCCGCCTGGCTGCGCGAGCGCCTCGCGGACGTCGGCGAGGTGGAGGTGCGGCAGTTCCCGCGCGGCTTCTCCAACCTCACCTACCTGGTGAAGGCCGGCGGGCGCGAGATGGTGCTGCGGCGCCCGCCCTTCGGCGCGGCGGTGCGCGGCGGGCACGACGTGGTGCGCGAGCACGGCATTCTCGCGGCGCTGCACCCCGTCTGGCCGCGCGTCCCCCGGCCGGTGCTGTGCTGCGAAGACCCGGCCGTGCTCGGCGCGCCCTTCTACCTGATGGAGCGCGTGGCCGGCGTGGTCCTGCGCGACCGCCCACCCGCCGGCGTGGATCTCGACCCCGGGACGATGCGCGGCATCTGCCTGGCCGCCGTCGACACCCTGGCCGAGTTGCACAACGTCGACTGGCGCGCGGCGGGGCTGGCGGGGATCGGCCGCCCGGAGGGCTACGTCGCGCGGCAGGTGGAGGGGTGGACCGCGCGCTGGGAGGCCGCGAAGACCGACGCGGTGCCGGAGATGGACGCGGCCGCCGCCTGGCTCGCCGCGCACCTCCCGGCCGAGGGCGCGCCGGCCGTCATCCACAACGACTTCAAGTACGACAACCTCGTCCTCGACCCCGCGGATCTAACGCGGGTGAAGGCGGTGCTGGACTGGGAGATGGCCACGCTTGGCGACCCGCTGATGGACCTCGGCACTACGCTCGCCTACTGGGCGCAGCCCGGCGATCCGCCCGAGCTGATGACCTTCGGCGTCACCCACCTCCCCGGCAACCTGGACCGCCGCGGCGTGGCCGAGCGCTGGGCGGAGAAGACCGGGCGCGATGTCTCCGGCGTCCTCTTCCACTACGTGTACGGGCTGTTCAAGGTCGGGGTGATCGTGCAGCAGATCTACGCCCGCTACCGCGCCGGGAAGACGCAGGACCCGCGCTTCGCCGGGCTGATCCACGTGCTCCGCGCCTGCGGCCGCACCGCCGCCCGCGCGCTCGACCGCCAGTCCATCGTCTGAGCCCGCGGGAGATGTGCTAAGTTGAAGGCACCGAATCGCTTGCGGTGACGCCGAGCCGTCTCCAGTCGTCTCTCCGGCATCACATTCCGCCACTCTCCCCATGGCGGATTCCGCTCGCCCGGCATAACCATTCATCCGTTCGATCCCCCACCTCCCGGAGCCCTCCGATGAGAACGCTCGTCCCCCTCTGCTCGGCCGCCGCGGCGCTGCTGCTGGCGGGGAGCCTGTCCGCGCAGGCACAGCCTTCCGACACCTCGGGCACGCCCACGGCCGCGGCCACGTCGCCGGCGGACCCCACGGCCGCCGTAAGCCGCATGCGCAGCCGCCGCGACGTGCTCACCCGCGACGAGATCGAGGCCACGCACGCCGCCAGCGCCTTCGACGTGGTCCGCCGCCTGCGGCCGCAGTGGATGCACAACCGCGGCGGCCCCATCGCCGACCCCGACGGCTCGGTCGAGGTCCAGGTGTTCGTGAACGGCCAGCCGGTCGGCAGCGTGAACGTGCTCAAGGAGTACACGATCATGCAGATCGAGAACATGCGCTGGGTGGACCCGATCCGCGCGCGCGGCACGTACGGCCCCGGCAACGGCCGCGGCGTCATCACCGTCACCACCCGCTGAGGCGTTGACCGCCGCGGCGATCCTGTACATCTTCCGAATCGGGCGCACGACGCGCCCGAGCCGCATCACCACCCGAGAACGCGAGATGAGCACCGCCACGCGCGCCCGCCGATTTAGCCGCCCCCGCACCCCGATCGGGATGTGGAGGGCCGCCGCGCGCGTGAAATAGCCTCGCGCGGTTCCTCTCCGGTGTGAGCCATGGGCTTGCGCCTCCCGGTCGCGGTGCCGGGGGGCGCTTTCGTTTGCCCACGCCCGGCGCACGACGCGCCCGGGTCGCTCAAATCACACCGAAATCGAGAGAGGAACCGATGTCCATCACCCCTATCACCCCGCAGGCGCTCGAGCGCTCGCTCGCCGTGCGCGACCTGGCCGATGCGGCGCAGGGGCCGCACGGCATGCAGCTGCTCGTCCACCACCTCACCTCCGCGCTGGCGGCGCGGTGGGGATGCGACGTGCGCCTGCACCGCGCCCACCCCGCCGTCACCACGGCGGACAACTACGACGCGCTGCATATCGCGCCCGACGCCGTGTCGCGCGACGTGCGGTACACGCGCTACGTGGCGCCCGGCCGCGTCCTGCGCACCCACACCACGGCCATGATCCCCCCGCTCCTGTGTGAACTGGCCGCCGACCTGCCGCGCGACATCTTGCTGGCGTGCCCCGGCCTGGCCTATCGCCGCGACCAGATCGACCGGCAGCACGTGGGCGAGCCGCACCAGATGGACCTCTGGCGCGTCGCCGCGAAACCGCTCGGGCGCGACGATCTCCACGAGATGGTGGAGACGCTGGTGGAAGTCGTCGCCCCCGGCGCGCGGTACCGATGCAACCCGTCGCCGCACCCGTACACGGTGGGCGGCATCGAGGTGGAGGTGGAGTGGGAGGGAGCGTGGATGGAGATCGGGGAATGCGGCCTCGCGCTCCCCGCCATCCTGCGCGAGTGCGGCCTCCCGGACGGCTGGACGGGGCTGGCGATGGGACTCGGGCTCGACCGCCTGCTGATGCTCGTCAAGGGAATCCCCGACATCCGCCTGCTGCGCGCGGACGACCCGCGCATCGCCGGGCAGATGCTGGACCTGGCGCCGTATCGCCCCGTGTCGCACCAGCCCGCCATCTGCCGCGACCTGAGCGTGGCGGTGGACGAGGCCACGACGCCCGAGCAGCTCGGCGACCGCGTCCGCGGCGCGCTGGGCCCGCGCGTGGAGAGCCTGGAAGCGGTGGAGGTCCTCTCCGAGACGCCGCACGACGCGCTGCCGCCCGTCGCGCGCGAGCGCATCGGCCTGCGGCCCGGGCAGAAGAACGTGCTCGTGCGCGTGGTGATCCGCGACCTGGCGCGCACCCTCACCAGCGAGGAGGCCAACGAGCTCCGCGACGACGTCTACGCCGCCATCCACGAAGGCGCCGCGTGGCAGTGGGCGTCGCCGCGCCGCATCGCCACGGCGGCGTGAATGCGAAGGGGCCGCGACTCGATCGGCCGCGGCCTCTTCTCTTTTCCTCCGCGTCTCCGCGTCTCCGCGTGAGAAATCCTACTGCACGGCAATCCGCGCCGCGGGAACGGGCTGCGGGCGGCGGCGGTTGAGCAGGTACGCGGAGAGGACGCCGCCCAGGAACCCGAACAGGTGCCCCTGCCACGAGATCCCGCCCTGCGGCAGCACGCCGAACATCATGTACCCGTACACGATCCCCAGCACCAGCGACAGCAGGATGGAGCCGACGCTGCGGCGGAAGAATCCCCGCAGCAGCAGGTAGCCGAAGTATCCGAAGATCACGCCGCTGGCGCCGATGTGCACCGAGCCCGGCATCCCCGTCAGCCACGTTCCCAGCCCGCCGACCAGCATCGCAAGCAGCGACACCTTCACGTAGTCGCGCACGTCGTGCAGCAGGATCAGCCAGCCGAAGATCAGGAACGGCACCGTGTTGGCGATCAGGTGCCCGAACCCGGTGTGCAGGAAGGGCATGGTGAGGATGCCGATCAGCCCCGGCACGCTCCACGGCCGCAGCCCGAAGCGGTCGAGCGCGTGGAAGGTGACGGCGTTCACGATCTGCACGATCCACATCACCGCCAGCGGCCCGAAGAGCATCCAGCCGTGCAGCCGCAGCTCCCGCTTGATCGCCTGCCAATCGCCCGCCATTCGGCTCTCTCCTATGAGGTGGATCGTTTCCTGGAAATCTCACCGGACGCCGATAGATCGAGCAAGCACCTCCCCGGAAATGCTCATCTCCCGCTCATCCATCCGCCCCGACGCCCCACCGGTGTCATCCTGAGGCTGAGGTCGGCGCCGCACCGAAGTCGCGTCTGCACAAGTCACTGGCGCCGACCGAAGGATCTACTCGGCCCTCGGACAGTGCATGCTCGGCACACGAGTTCCGGCGCGGGTCAGGCAAGATCCTTCGGGCGCGGCAAGCATCAGCCACGACGAGAGTTCGGCGTCCGCGCCCTCAGGATGACACCCGAGGGGTGTCTCGTCGCCTTCAATTGAGAAGGGGCCGCGCCCGTAAGCGCGGCCCCTCCTTCGTGATCCCTTCAGCTCAGGCGAATCAGCCGTTGATGCTGTCGAGGATGCGGTTGGCGTAGTCGATCAGCGCCTGGCCCTCGGCCGCGGTCAGCCGGCCCGACGCCACCAGCGCCTGCACCTCGTTGATGAACGCGCTGACCTGGCCGCTGGCCGCCTCGATGTCGCCGCGCGCCACCGCCGCCTTCGCGGCGTTCAGCTTGGCGATCGTCGACGCCGCCTCGCCGCCGTGCAGCACGTCGTTCACCTGGTCGCGCAGGGCGTCGAGCGCCTGCTGGCCGTTCAGCACCGTCACGGTCGCCGACTTCGTGGCGGGCGCGCCGTCGTCGTCCGTCACCGTCACCGTCACGGTGTAGCTGCCGGCCGACGCGTAGCCGTGGCTGAGCGAGAAGGTCTTCCCGCCGAGCGCCAGCGGCTGCGCGCCGCTGCCGTCGCCGTAGTCCACCGTGGCGCTCCACGTGTCCGCGCCCGGGTCGGCGAACGAGCCGCTCGCTCCGTACGTCTCGCCCGCCAGGATCGTCGCGCCCGCGAAGGCCTGCACCGTGGGCGCCACGTTGAACACCGTCACCGCCGTGGTGGTGGTGGCCTCGGCGCCCGCCGGGTCCGTCACCGTCAGCGTCACGATGTAGTTGCCGTTGTCGACGTAGGTGTGGCTGGGCTTCACGCCCGTGCCCGTGTTGCCGTCGCCGAAGTCCCAGGCGTAGGTCAGCGCGTCGCCGTCGGGGTCGCTCGACGCGCTGGCGTCCAGCGTCACCGCCGAGCCCTCGAGGCCCGTGTACGGCCCGTCGGTGGCGGCCACCGGCGCGCGGTCGTTGGCCTCGAGCAGGATCTCGATCTGGTTCGGCAGGTTGCTCAGGAAGTCGTAGCCGGTCTCCTGCTCCAGCTGGTCCACCGTCACCTGGTAGTTCTGCCACGGGGTGTTGCGGATCCCCACCGACGACGCGGGCGTGCCGGTGGTGGTCAGGTTCGGCATCTTGACCGCGATCACCTGCAGGTCGCCCACCGAGTGCACGTCGGCCAGTCCCTCGCCGCCGTCCATGATCACCGCGATCTTCCAGGTGTAGTCGGGGATCGCGACCTTCCCCTCGTTCTTCAGCGTTCCCGGGGTGGCCGCGTACTCGCCGCCCGCCACCACGTAGATCTCCTTGCCGCTGGTCCGCGCCAGGTCGTTCAGGTAGTTCTCGAACTGGCTCCAGGGGCCCTGGTTGTTCTCGGCGCCCTGCGGCAGGATGTTCGTCAGCAGGAAGGTGCTGGCGTTCTCCTGGTCGGTGGTGGTGCGGCTCTCCGACTGCACCATGTGGCCGCGGTCGTAGCCGCCGTTGCGGTAGTCGAAGTCGACCACGCGGTACACGCCGGCGGGCAGCGTCTGGTCGGCGCTGAAGCAGTCGCAGCGCGGCACGCCGCTGAACTGGCTGGCGTTCAGGTTCCAGCTCACCCAGTCGGGCCCGCCGCGCGCCGGGTTGTACCCGGAGACGTACTGCCGCTTGTCGAGCACGATCTCGCCCGCGGGCACGCCGAGCGGCGCGCCGAACTCCACGTGGTTGCGGTAGATGGCGCTGGTGGGCGCATCCGCCGGGATCACCGTGAAGTCCACCTCGTTGTACACGCCGTTGGGCGCCGTCGCGCGGATCTTGGCCACGCCCGGGGCCACGCCGGTGATGTAGGCCAGGCTGTCGACCGTGGCCACCGACGGGTCGCTGCTCGTCCAGACCAGCGGCACTCCCGTCACCGTGGCGTTCGACGTGTTGCGCACGGTGGGGAAGGCCGGCTTGGTGTAGCCGGCGGGGACCTTGGCCGGGTCGTTGACGGAGATGGAGATGCTGGCCACGTCGCCCGGGTTCACCACGAACAGCGGGGCGGTGCCGCTCACGCCGTTGTTGGCCGTCGCCCGGATCGTCGCGATCCCCAGCGACACGCCGGTGGCGCGGCCGGTGATCGAGTCGATGGTGGCGATCTCGGGGTTCAGGCTGGCCCACTTGAAGGTGGTGCCCGCCGGCTTGCCCACCGAGTCGACCGCCGTGGCGGTGACGGTGAACGACGTCCCCGGCGTCACCCACGAGATGCGCACGCTGACCGACACCGCCGAGCCGCCCTGGTTGGGCTGCCCCGGGGTGCCGCGGTCGCCCAGGCCGTAGGTGCTGACCGACGTCGCCCAGTTGGTGCCCGAGATGATGGTGTTGTCGGCGGTGAGGTCGACCACCCCGCGCGACGAGCCCGAGGGCGGCGTGTAGGGGCCGGGGGCGGCCGGGAGGACGCGGACGGCGTAGGCCACCGAGTCGAGCGTGACGTTGGTTGGCGAGCGCAGCGCCAGCCACTCGTTGGCGCTGGTGCTGCTGCCGTTGTTCAGCGTGACCGACGAGCCGTACGAGTAGGCGACGGGAACGCCGCCGTTGGTGGCGGTGTTGGCGTTGTTGCCGAACACCACGTACTCGCCCGGATCGACCACCACGCTGCTGGCGATGGTGTGCGACTCGCTGGCCGTGAGCCCCGCGGCCGACACGATCTTGTAGCCCTGCAGGTCGACGGCGGCGGAGCCGCCGTTGTACACCTCGAACCACTCGCCGGCGGTGTCGGCCACCTTCGTGGGGTCCGGCATCACCTCGGTGATCATCAGGCCGTTGCTCGCAACTACGTCGTGTCGGGGCCCGGACGGCGCCACCATCTCGGTGCCGGTGTCCGTGCACGCCACCATGACGAGCCCGAGCGCGGCGGTCAGCGCCACGCGGATCGGTGTCGGTCGCATTGTTTCGTGGGGGAGAGAGCCCGGGGAAGCAGCAACGCCCCCGACAAACCCGGCGGGGGCGCCGCTCGTCCGGGAGGACACCCGGACGGCGCAGAATGTAACACATTTTGCGCCAGCAGGCAAACCTTTCGTGGTAACGCCGGAGTAACGGGAGAAAGTGCGTGATCGGCCGAGCGGGGAAGTGCCTAAGTGATTGTGGCGCAAATGCTTGAATTATCCGGTACTACAGACGTTTTCGGCGTTTTCGGAGCGGTTGCGGGGGAGGGCCGGCACACCCGCGAGTCGCCCGGCCCGGGTGTCTGCGTAGCAGCGGTGGCGCATCCGTTGCGCTGGCGCGACTGCGTGCTTCCCCGCAACCCGGACGGCCGATGAAGCTGCATCTCCTCCAGGCCACGCAGAACCTTCCCGTCTCGCTGTCCGAGGCGTGGGACTTCTTCTCCGACGCGCGCAACCTGGCGCGCATCACGCCGCCGTCGATGGGCTTCGAGGTGACCTCGGCGCTGCCCGGGCGGATGTACGCAGGGATGCTCATCACCTACCGCATCCGGCCGCTGCTGGGCCTGCCGGTGAGCTGGGTGACGGAGATCACGCACGTGGACGAGCCGCACCGCTTCGTCGACGAGCAGCGGTTCGGGCCGTACCGTTTCTGGCATCACCAGCACCTGTTCCGCGAAGTCGCCGGCGGCGTGGAGATGCGCGACCTCGTGCACTACGCGCTCCCCCCCGGCGGCGGCGCCGTCCGCCGCTTCCTCGTCGCCCCGCGCCTCGAGGAGATCTTCGCCTTCCGCCGCCAGGCGCTCGAGCGGCTGCTCGGCCCCTGGCCGGGATGATGGTCGATCGCCGCCAGGCCCCGTCGGCCGGTCCGGCTCGGACACAGATCACGGCCCGTATCCCAATCAACGCGAAAAAACAGCCTGTCGTTCCGAGGGCGACCACACCGAAGCCGAGTCCGCACCGTAGGTTGCGAGCCCGAGGAATCTGTAGCCGGCGTTCGAGCCACAGCCCGGCATTCGCGCGGAAGCCGGCCAAAGATTCCCCGGGAGCCGCCCGAATTCGGCTCAGGACGAGAGGACGGCGCAGCGGCTCCGCTCGGAATGACAGGTCGAGGCGTGGGGCTCCTTGCCTGTGGTGTGCAGGAGAGTCGTTCGTCGCCGCGATGCCGGGGCCGCAGTCCCGCAGGGACTTTCGTGCTGTTGTTGCCGTGAATTCCATTCGCCCGGCGGGCGAGACTTCGGTCCTACCCCTGCTGCGTGTCACCCTGAAACATGTTGTCGGGGGGCGGGGGAAACGGGTACGTTTCGGCGCCGTTCGATCCACCGTTCGCCCGACCGATGCTCCTCCACCCGCTCGAGCAGCTCCCGATCTCCATGGCGCCCGCCACCCCGTGGTCCAGGGGATGACGGAGCCGCAGGCCACGCCCGCCGACGCGCTCGACCACCCGCCGGGCGCCGATCCGTTCGCGCCGAAGCCGCACCCGGTGCTCACCTGGGTGGCGGTGATCGCCAGCGCCATCGCGCTGATGCTGATCGGGGCCGACCTGGGGCCGCGCGCCTTCTTCATGGGCGTGGTGCTGGCCGTCGTCCCCGTGCCCGTCTATCTGGCGCTGGCGCTGTGGATGGACCGCTTCGAGCCCGAGCCGCCGGTGACGCTGGCGCAGACCTTCGCCTGGGGCGCGTCGGTCGCGGTGCTCGTCTCCATCCTCCTCAACACCTACACCGAGTCCACCTTCGCCCAGCTCTTCGGCCGCCGCGCGGGCGAGATCGCCGGTCGGCTGGTCTCCGCGCCGGTGGTGGAGGAGCTGTCGAAGGGCGTGGCCCTCGTCGTCCTCTTCCGCACCCTGCGCGACGAGTACGACGACGTGCTCGACGGCGTGGTCTACGCGGCGATGGTGGGGCTGGGCTTCGCGATGATGGAGAACGTGCAGTACTACGGCGCCGCGATCGAGGAAGGCCATCGCAGCTCCGTGGCCACCTTCGCCATCCGCGGGATGCTGGCGCCGTTCGCGCACCCGCTGTTCACCGCGATGTTCGGCGTAGGGCTGGGCTACGCGCGCGAGCGCGGCCAGCCCGCGCGGCGCTTCTGGGCGCCGCCGGTGGGGTTCGCCGCCGCGGTGGGGCTGCACGCGCTGTGGAACTGGGCGGCCGGGTACGACGACACCTGGTTCGTCACCCTGTACGCGCTGGTGATGTTCCCCGCCTTCATGGGGCTGCTGGTGATCGTCTACCTCTCGCTCGTGCGCGAGGGGCGCATCATCCGCGAGCACCTGGGCGCGCTGGTGGAGGATGGGATGCTGACGCCCGACGAGCTCGACCGCCTGTGCGTGGTCCGCAGCCGCCTGCGCTCCACCTACCGCGCGTGGCGCACGGGGGGGATGGCGCGGTGGCGCGCCCAGCGCGAGCTGCACCGCATGGCCAGCGAGCTGGCGTTCCACCGCTGGCGCGTGCAGCGCGGCCTTTCCCAGGGCGCCGAAGCCGACGCCCGCCGCGAGGCGCTGTATCTCCGCCGCCTGGAGGCGCTCTGCCGGGCGGAAGCTCCCGAGCGGAAATAGAGCCGGGTGCTAACGTTCAGGTTCCTCCCTCCAGGGCTGATCTCCGCCACCCGAGCGCCGTCTTCGTGTAATCAACGACCGCACTCAAGCAGAACGGCATCGCAGTCGCGAGCCGGTGTTGCGAACGAACAGATCTGAAGATACGTTCGAAAAATCGTTCCAATTTCTTGCACCGACGAGACCCCATGCCACAAATTCTGACTTTTGAGGAAATTGCCAGCGAATTACGAGCCGCAATCCTCAGTGGCGACACGGCACTGGTTATTGGAGCCGGAGCTAGCTTTACAAGTGGGGCACCTCTTGCGAGTGGACTCGTGGCGGAAATACGGGCAAAGTTCCCGCTCGCTGCGATTGATGAGGAAGCTACGTTTTTGGACGCCGCAACAGAAGTATGTGATACGCCACCATATGGGCGGATAAAGCTTGTTCGTATGTTGAAGGATTTGCTCGCTCCACTTGAACCCTCACCGAGCTACAAACAAATCCCGAGGGTGAAATGGAGTGCTATCTTTACA
The DNA here is from genome assembly GCA_036377595.1 of Longimicrobium sp. Lineage (NCBI taxonomy): Bacteria > Pseudomonadati > Gemmatimonadota > Longimicrobiia > Longimicrobiales > Longimicrobiaceae > Longimicrobium > Longimicrobium sp. The sequence goes on from DASUYB010000065.1 coordinate 73,652, forward strand.
ACGAATTATGATGACCTGATCGAGAAGGCCTACCTTTCCCCGGGGCGGGTGCAAAGTATTCAACCCATTCATCTTCCATACGAGGGAAATGTTCTCCCGCGTGCGAATCACGTGTTACTATATTACCTTCAAGGATCAATCAAAGAGTCG
>DASUYB010000066.1 GCA_036377595.1 Longimicrobium sp.
CGGGGTGACCATCGCCCTGGCGCCCGAGGAATCTGTGGCATGCGTCCGAGCGACAGGCGGCCTGTGGGTCGGGAGCCGGCCACAGATTCCTCAGGCGCCACGGCTGCGGCATGGAAGACAGGGCGGCTCGGCGCCTTCGGAATGACATTCCCACCTCAAATGCACGGTTGATCCGGAGATTGGGTATCAGTTGCCTTTCCTCCGTTCCCTCCGTTCCCTCCGTTCCCTCCGTTCCCTCCGTTCCCTCCGTGTGATAACCTGCTGTTGACCAACCTGGGGAATGCACAAATCTCATGGCCCGCACCCTCACGCTCGTCGAGCAGGATGACGCATGGCCCGCACGCTTCGCCGCGGAGGCGGCGCGCATCCGGGCAGCGCTCGGGACGCTCGCCGTCGCGATCGAGCACGTCGGGAGCACGGCGGTGCCGGGGCTCGCGGGGAAGCCGGTGCTCGACATCGCCGTCGCGGTGGAGGGCGAGGCCGCGGCGGACGGCTGCATCGCGCCGCTGCGGGCGCTCGGCTACGAGTACCGCGGCCCGTACGGCGACGACCCGCGCCGCCGCTACTACGTGCGCAACGACGACGACGGCCGGCGCTTCGCCCACATCCACCTCTACATCCTCCCCGCCGCCGCGTGGGACGAGAAGCTCGCCTTCCGCGACGCCCTGCGCGCCGACCCGGCCCTCGCCGCGGCCTACGCGGCGGAGAAGCGGCGCGTGGCCGACGAGGTCGGGTGGGACAAGGCCGCGTACTCGCTCGCCAAGTCACCGTTCGTCGAGGCGGTGCTCGCGGATCTGCGCGCGGCGGGACGGCTGACGTGAACGAGGACGGGGCGATGGCGTACGACGTGGAGTTCTCGGCGACGATGTTCCGCTATTCGGGCGAGGGCGGCTGGCACTTCGTCACCGTCCCCGAGGAGCACGCGCCGTCGACGACGCTGGCGTGGGGCCGCGCGCCCGTCACCGCCGAGGTGGACGGCTACGCGTGGAAGACCAGCGTCTGGCGCGAGAAGTCCGGCCGCACGCTTCTCCCCGTGCCGAAGGCCGCGCGCGGCGCCAAGGGCGATGGGGATTGCGTGAAGGTGCGGCTGAGCTACAGCATCCTCTGACGGAGGCGAGACGTGACCGAGTCCGCAGACGAGCGCGGGGCCGCCGATCTGCTCCGCCGCATCAACGAGGCATGGCTCGAGGGGCGGCCGCGCGACCTGGCGCCGCTCTTCGATCCGGGCATTGTCATGCGCTATCCCGGCGGACGCGCGGAGGGGCGCGACGCGATGGTCGGCGGCTTCGTCGCGTTCCTCGAGTCCGCGCGGGTGCACACGTTCGAGCACGACGAGCCGCAGGTCGACGTCGTGGGCGCCACGGCGGTGGCCAGCCTCGGCTTCACCATGGTCTACGAGCGCGAAGGATCGCGATATCGCTCCACCGGCCGCGACCTGTGGGTCTTCTCCGGCGACGGCGGCGAGTGGCGCGCCGTCTGGCGCACGATGCTCGACCTGACCGACGAGCCTGCGGACGAGGCGTGATGCGCGTGACCCAAGCGCGCGAACAGGTCGTCCGCGAGCGGCGTCATGCGGAGAGTCCGTCCTGAACCTGCGGACACCCCTCGGGTGTCATCCTGAGGGCGCGGAGCACCGAAGCCGCGTGCACACGAATCCCTGCGCGCCCGAAGGATCTTGCAGGGCGGGCCGGAGGTCTGCCCGGAGGAGCCGAATCTCCCGCGGCGTCGAGTAGATCCTTCGGTCGGCGCCCAGCGCTCGCGCGGACGAGAGCGCGGTGCAGCGCCTTCCTCAGGATGACACCGGGAGGTGTTCCGGAGCCCTGGTTCAACCACACGATCAACCGGATCTCGATCGATACGACCGATCTCCGCACACGCAGGAGGATGGGATGCTCGCGCACAAGGTGACGCCGATCCTGAACGTCACGGACCTGGAGGAGAGCTTCGCCTGGTTCGAGAAGCTGGGGTGGAGCAGGGCGTGGGAGTGGGGCGATCCCCCCGACTTCGGCGGGGTGGAATCGGGCCCGTGCGAGATCTTCCTCTGCCACGGCCAGCAGGGCGGCCGCGGGCGCAGCGAGGTGGCGACGACGTTCGGGCCGGACGGCGACCAGGGCGCCGACAAGGGCGTGTGGCTGTCGATCTGGGTGGCCGACGTCGACGAGGTCCACCGCCGCTGCGTCGAGCAAGGGCTGGAGGTGACCTTCGCGCCGGCCGACATGCCGTGGCACGTGCGCGAGATGCACGTCCGCCACCCCGACGGCCACGTCTTCCGCGTCACCCAGCCGCGCGAGGAGAACGAGTAGCCCGGGCATCGCCGCTCTGTGCACTTGCGCGCGGCGGCGATTCGCCCATCTTGGCAGGCAAGACCGCCGGCGGCGGCGCACCCGCGCCGCATCGCCCGGCCACGAAACTCTCCACGCCGAGGGTCCGCCATGCAGTTCGTCGTCCTGATCTACAACGATCCCACCCTGCTCGACGCCGTGCCGCAGGACGAGGCCGACGCGATGATGCGCGGCTGCTTCGAGCACGTCGACCATCTCCAGCGCAACGGGCACCGGGTCGAGTCGAAGATGCTGGCCGAGGCGCACACGGCGAAGACGATGCGTGTCCGCAACGGCCGCATGACCACGGTGGACGGGCCGTTCGCCGAGGCCAAGGAAGTGCTGGGCGGCTTCAACGTGATCGAGGCGAAGGACATCGACGAGGCGATGGAGATCGCCTCGCACTTCCCCTGGGCGCGCACCGGGTGCGTGGAGGTGCGCGCGGTGCAGGACCTGGACGCCGTGCGCGAGCGCGTCGGCGCCCCGCCCGCTCCTGCCGAGGCTGCCGTCGCCGCGTGACCGCCGCGACACGCTGAAAGGCATCGGGCGGACGGAAGAAAGGTTCCGCCCGCCCGATGCACGTTCCCGAATCCGATCGGAGCCGTCCGTGACCCAGCCGGCCATCGAGCTGCAGGAATCTCCCTCCGCCGAGGTGCTGGACGCGATCGTGGGCGGCGTCCGCGCGTTCAACCGCGCCGCCGCCGGGCACCCGCCGCCGCGCCCGGTCGCGTGCGTGGTGCGCAACGCCGAAGGCGGGATCGACGGCGGCGTGTGGGCGGAGCTGTGGGGGCGCTCGGTGCACATCGCGGCGCTGTGGGTGGACGAGCGCCTGCGCGGCGGCGGTCTCGGCGCCCGGCTCCTGCGCGAGGTGGAGGCATACGCCGCGCGGCAGGGCCACCGGCTCGCGTACGTGGAGACGCTCGGCTTCCAGGCGCGCCCGTTCTACGAGCGCCAGGGCTACCGCGTATTCGGCGTGCTGGACGAGATCGCGGAGGGCACCAGCTTCTACTTCATGCGCAAGGACCTTCCCGCCGCATCGTCCGAGCCCTGAGCGTCGCGCGGATGCGATTGGTCGATTCATCACCATGGCACGACTTCCCGGCCCACGCGCGTTGCATCCCGGCGCGCTCCGCCGTTCATTGTCATGACGATCCAACCTCTTCCCACACCCCGGAGATCACACCGATGCACATCCATCGCGCGCGCACCGCGGGCTTCCTGCTGATCACGCTGCTCCTCGGCGGCGCGGGCTCGCTGCGCGCGCAGATGGCGGCGCCCTCGTCCGCGTCGTGGCGCGCCGAAGCGCCCGTCCTCGCGACGCAGCCGCTCGCCGCGCCTGCGGGAGCGTTCGTCGCCGACACGGCCGCGAGGCGCGGGCACACGAAGGAGGGGCTGCTCATCGGCGGGATCGTGGGCGTGGCCGCGGCGGGGTTGTTCCTCGCCGGGTTCTGCGACGACTCCGACAGCCCGTGCCAGGGTGACGAGTATGCGCGCGCGCTGGTCTACATCGCCCTGCCACCCGCGGTTGTCGGCGCGCTGATCGGCACGCTGATCCGCACGAAGAACTGAATCTTCGCCCTTCTCCGACGGCGAAACGGGAGATGCAGGTCCGTCCATCCGTGGCCGGACCTGCGTCTCTTTCATGGAGGAGGGCGATGCGCACGCGGAGGCGGACGTGGGAGATCCTGGAGTGCACCCGGCCGGGCGATGCGGCCGGGCGACGGTTCTCCATCCTTCTCATTACGCTGATCACGCTGAACGTGGCGGCGGTGGTGCTCGAATCCATTCAGCCGCTCGAGCACCGGCTCGCACCGCTGTTCCAGGCGTTCGAGGGCGCATCGGTGCTCGTGTTCACGGCCGAGTACCTCGCGCGCCTCTGGTCGTGCACGGCGGACCCGCGCTACCGGGAGCCGGTCCGCGGCAGGATCCGGTTCGCGCTTTCGCCGATGGCGCTGGTGGACCTGGTGGCGGTGCTGCCGTTCTTCGCCGCGATGGCGACGATGGACCTGCGCGTGCTCCGCGCGGCGCGCCTCTTCCGCATCGTGCGGCTGCTGAAGGCCACGCGATACATCGCGGCGATGCGACTGCTGCGGGGCGTGCTGCGGGCGAGGCGCGAAGAGCTCGTGCTTACCACGGCGCTGATAATGGTGCTGCTCGTCATCGCCTCGACCGTCATCTACTTCGCCGAGAACGCGGCGCAGCCCGACAAGTTCTCCAGCATCCTCGAAAGCATGTGGTGGGCGGTGGCCACGCTCACCACCGTCGGCTACGGCGACGTGTACCCGGTGACGCCCCTCGGCCGGCTCGCGGGCGGGCTCATCGCCATTCTCGGCCTCGGCTTCTTCGCGCTGCCGACGGCGATCCTGGGCGCCGGCTTCGTGGAGGCGATCAAGCTCACCCGCGCGCCTCTGCTCTGTCCCCACTGCGGAATGCCCGCCGACAAGCCGGGTGAAGCGGGTCCTGTCACCCCGCCGCGCTCACCTGTGCGAGGCGCCGGGGCACGATTACGTTTCGTGCGCCCGCGCAATCGCACCGCCGCAACTCCGTCCGGCCGTCCCGCTCGATCTCCATGCCCGTCTTCGTCCACCTGACCTCGCAGCGCAACCTGGCGTCGATCCGCCGCGGCGGCATCGGCCGGCGCAAGCGGCGGCTGGGGCCGCGCGGCGTGTACGCGCTGCCGGTCACGCGCAACTTCTACGTGTCGCACCAGTGGCTGCGCGAGCTGAAGCGCAGCGGCGGCGGCACCATCGTCGGCGTGTACTTCCGCATCCCCGACGACGAGGTGGTGGAGGTCGGCCACTACGGCCGCGGCCACGTCTCCATGACCGCGGCGGAGGCCGTGGCGCTGATGCTGGAGGCGGAGAAACGCGACCCCGTGACCGCCCGCGAGCAGGATCTCCAGTCGAAGGCGGTGCAGCGCGGCCGCAGACTGCCCTCCTCGCCCGAGGGTTACGAGGTGGTGATCCCGCGCGTGGTCGAGCCGGCGGAGATCATCCGCGTGAAGGCGCTGCCGCAGGTGGTGGGATGGCGATATCGCCCGCGCGCGAACGGACGGCCGCCGTGCACCTGCATCTGCTGCGAGCGCGGGACGTACGGCGTCGGCAAGCTGCTGCGCCGGGTCGAGGAGGCGGAGGCCGCCGGCGAGCCGACGAAGATCACGATGTTCGGCCGCGAAACGGACTCGTTCGCCCGCGTGGAGCGGATGCGCGCGAAGCGCAAGGCGAAGGAATCGTAGCCGCCATCCCCATCACCCGATCCCCCGAACGTTGGACCCCCAGCTTCCCTTCCGGTGGAACCTCGCGCGGCGGCAGCAGCTCGGCTCGCTGCTCGACGGGCCCGAGGCGGCGAGCTACGCCGGCTTCGTCGACACCTTGCGCCGGTGCTGCGTGCGCGTGCTGGCGCTGTCGCGCGACAGCGACCTGATCTTCGTGGGCCGCTCGCCCGAGAGCCTGTTCGACTACCTGAGCGGCATCCTCTCCGACACCTCGTACGCCGACCGCTGCGTGCTGGTGAACGTGTCGATGCGCTACGCGTCGGCGGCGGAGGTGAGCCGCGAGCATCCGGAGGGGATGAAGGCGCTGCGCGCGCAGCTCGAGCACCTGGGGCTCTCGCCCGCGCGGATCGCTGCGAGCGAGCGGCCGCGCACCTTCGTGGACCTGGTGTACCGCGGCTCCACCTTCGGCCACCTGGCCGGGTTGCTGGCGCGCTGGGCGGCCGAGGCGGGGGTCGACGTGAAGGCGGTGCGGCGGCGCATCGGCTTCATCGGCATCACCGAGCGCACCAAGAACAGTCCCAACACGTGGAGATGGTACCAGAAGGTGCCCTGGGCGGCCGATTTCCCGCGCTCCGCGCTGCGCAGCGTGTCGATCGGCTGGGGCGAGTGGACCTACCTGGGCGACGAGCAGAAGAAGGTGGCGCGCTGGTATCCGCCGATGGCGTGGGGCGCCGAGGAGCTCGCCCGCCCGCCGCGCGAGCCGTGGCACCTGGAGGCGCTGCGGCTGGCCGTCCGCGTGCACGAGACGGGGCGCGACCCGGAGGAGCGTGCGCGCTTCGCCGCCGAGCTCGCCGCGCAGCCGGAGATGCGGCACCCGTGGCTGCGGACGATGGTGAGCGAGCTGCGCTGTCGCTCCGCCGGCCACGCGCGGTGATGGCGATGCCGCGAGCCGCCGTGATCGCCGCGCTGGCGTGCGCACTGGGGACGGCGTGCGCTGGGGGTGATACGGAAGATGCGTCGCCGCCGCGCGCGCAGGCGCCGCCACCCGCCGCCGCGGCTCACGATGCGGATCCGCAGGAAGATTCCGGATCGAGTACATCGCAGCGGAACGACGAGCTGGAGCGGGCGGCGCGCGACGTCGTCGGCTTCCTGCGCGGCGAGGTGGCGTTCGAGCGGCTGCGGCTGGCGGACACCGTCACGCTGTACCTGGCGCCGGAAAGCGGCGGCGGGTCGGCGCGGCGGGCGCGCGAGGAGCTGCGCGACCTCTCCCGGTGGCGCGTCCACACCGGCGATCCGGGGATCACCTATCTCTTCATCCCCCCGGAGCGCCTGACGAAGCTGACCACCCGCGTCGGCCGCCACCTCGACTGCCGCGAGTACCCGCTGGCGTCGCGCTTCCCCGCCCTCGCGCGGCTGCCGCACGTGGGGACGATGCTGGAGCCGCACATGCCGGAAAGCTGCCTCGCCACCTGGAACCTGACGCTCGTCTTCGCCGCGCGGCCGGGGCCGCCCACGCTCGTCGCCGCCGTATTCGACCAGTGGGAGTGGTGAGCGCCGGCCACGCATCTCCCTCCTCCAACCTCTCCCCCGCCATGCAAGCGAACCGCTCCATCCCCGACGTGTCCATCATCCCCGAGCTGGCGTACGACGACGTGCGCGCGGCGGCCCGGTGGCTGTGCGACGCGTTCGGCTTCCGCGAGCGCCTGCGCATCTCCGACCACCGCGTGCAGCTCACCTTCGGCAACGGCGCGCTGGTGGTCCGCGAGCGCCGCGAGGGCGAATCCGTCCCCGGCTCCGGCCATTCGGTGATGGTGCGCGTGGAGGACGCGGACGCGCACTGCGCGAGGGCGCGCGAGCACGGCGCGCGCATCGTCGGCCCGCCCGCGGACTACCCGTTCGGCGAGCGCCAGTACAGCGCGGTCGACCTCGCCGGCCACGCGTGGACGTTCACGCAGTCCATCACCGACGTCGACCCGGCGTCGTGGGGTGGGGAGATGGTGGAGCCTACCTGAAGGTCCAGCTCGGGAACTCGGAGCGCAGCGCGGTGAGGTGGCTGCCGATGTCCCCGGCCGGGGCGGGGCCGTAGACGGTCACCTTGGCCGAGTAGTCCAGCATGAAGCCGTAGGTGATGCTGTCGAGGATGGTCACCGCCTTCCCCTTCACCCCGCACAGGCTCAGGGTGGCCTCCCATTGGATCTCCCGGCCGCCCCCGTCAACCTCGCGTACGGGGGAATCCTGGAACTGGCTGCCGAACTCCGCCTCCTGGGCCTCCTTGTAGTAGAACGGCCTGTCGTCGTCCTTCGGTGGATCGACGTAGGTGACCGGCGGTGAGACCCACGCCGCGCCGCCCGACGTGGTTTCCGGATTGTCGGGGCTGTTGGTGGTGACCGTCTGCACCCAGTGGAAGCCGTCGGGAAACTCGTCGGAGCTGTACAGTTCCATCGCCTCGGCGTTGAAGAGGATGCCCCGGGCCTGCTTCGCCAGGGTCACGCCGCCGATCCGCTGATCCGCCGCGACCCGTTTGCGTCGGGTCGCCGTCTCCTCCGGGGGCAGGATGGAGAGCGACGCGAAGTCCGGCCGCGTGGCCTCGGGGCCGGGCGTGAGCGCCCCCGGCCGGATGCGCGGCCGCGGGCGCGCGGGCACGGCCTCCCGTGGGGCCGGGGCGCGCCTGGGCTCTGCGTGCGCCATCGCCATCGATCATCTCCAGCCTCGGGATCCTCACCTTCCCGACAATAATACTGCTTCCCCTGGCTGGTGGTGCATTCCCAAGCCATCTAAACAGATCGAATCACACGGAGGGAACGGAGGAAACGGAGGACTGACCTGAATCCTCCGTTCCCTCCGTTTCCTCCGTGTGATTTCATTCCAATCGGGATAGCAGGGTTAGCGGAGAGCTGCGGTTCCTCTGCTGACTCTGCTGACTCTGCTGACTCTGCTGACTCTGCGGCTGCGTGAGCTCGATCTTTTTATTGAGATTGGGATCACCCGGCGCGGGCGTTCGACGCGTGGCTGCGGGCGCCGGCGGTGCGCGGGGGATCGACCGCGGCGCCGCGGCCCACGCGCAGCACCCGGGCGGCCACCTCGCCGCGCGAGTGCACGCCCAGCTTCTGGCGCACGTGCTCGCTGTGGTGCCGCGCGGTGTGCAGGCTGATGCAGAGCTGCCCCGCCACCTCGGTGTCCGACAGCCCCAGTGTCATCAGGCGCGCCACGCGCACCTCGCGGCCGGTCAGCCCGTAGCGCGCCTGCAGCACGCCCTCGCTCAGGAACTCGGCGCCGGCGGGCTCCAGCGCCACCAGCAGCAGCCCCTCGGCCGCGCCCTCGTCCAGCCGCACGAAGCTGCCGCGCAGCAGGTAGCTTCCCTCGGGCGTGCGGAAGTCGCGCACCGCCAGCTCCTGCAGCACCACCTCGCCGTTGGTCAGCAGCCTCCGCGCGAGCGGCCCCAGCGACTCGGCGAAGCGGCGGATCTCGCGGCGGATCTCCTCCGCGTCGGGCTGCTCGGCGAAGATGCGCTGCAGCGTGGCGTTGGCGTGCACCGGCTCTTCGAGCAGGTTGAAGAACACCAGCCCCTCGTGCAGCACGTCCAGCGCGCGCGACAGCAGCCCGCCGTGGCAGGCCATCGCGCCGCCGACGGGGAGGTTGCGCAGGTCGCAGGGGGGGAACACCGGCCGTGGGCCCAGAACCGTCGTATGCATGATCGCTCCGCCCCCCTGTGGGTGGGGGCGCTGCGGGTGAATGAATCCGCAGGAACGTGCCTGCGGGGCGAGCATTCAGGGTGACGCAAATGTTTACCTGCGGATGGATCTGCTGGCCGGCGCCGTCATCGGAGAGACATGCGCATCCAGCACCGGGCGTGCCATTTCCAGAAACTTACTGACCCCATGCTTGCGGCTCGTGCCCACGCCGTCCGGGCGGGCCGGGGGGACGCGCGGCCGCCGGCACGACCTAAGCTCATGCGGGTGCATCAATTGTGAGGTCGCTCCGGCGCCGCGATCACGCCGATCCTTGCGCGGCAATCGTCGCCGCGATGGTCAGAGTAGCCGCCGTCCAGCGTCCGCGCATGGGCAGAAATGCCTATTTCCTCCCTCCCTTCCCGCCACTGTGCGTGGCGTGGGAAACACATCTGCGGACCCGGTCCGGCGGCGGGGACAGGGAAAATGCGACGGATCGCGGGTCGATCGTGCGTTCACCGCCTCGTCCGCAAACGTGAGACGCCGCCTCTCTCCCGAGCGGCGGCGTCCATGAGGTCCCCAGCAAATTGCAGTGACCGGCTACGTCCCATCGCGGCGCCGGAAGGTGCCCGAGTAACGCTCCGGATCGCGCGGGCTCGACCGTGCCGCGGCGGACGGCGGGGTCTCCATCCCCACGCGCTCGTTGACGTTGGTGCCGTTCACCATCCGCACGATCCGGCCGGCGGAATCGGCCTGGAACGCCACGTACATCTGCCCGTACTCCAGCTGGCCGTTCATCACCCGGAAAAGGAGCGGCTCCACCTGCGCCCACCGGCCGCCCCAGAACCCCAGCGTGCTGTCGTCCACCACCGTCACCTCGAACGCGTCGGGGACGAAGCCGCGTGCGCCGCGGCAGGTGTGGCACCAGGTGTCGGGACGGTAGCGCCCCGCGAAGCGGCGCAGGTCGTCCCGGACGCGCGGGCGGGTCCATGGCGTCCCCTCGGTGTCGGCGGTGTCGAGGGGCACCAGCGTGCGTGCCGCCAGCCGGGTGACCACGCGCTGCTCCAGCGAGCCCACCTCGCGGTTGCACGCCACGAACACGCCCATCCGCTCGGCGGGCCACAGCCACATCCCCGCCGCGTAGCCGGACATGCTCCCGGAATGCTGGATGGCTTGGTGTCCCCACAGGCGCTGCTCGAAGAACCCGTAGGTGAATCCCAGCAGGCGCGGGTCGTTGCGGAAGTGCACCCGGTGCATGAGCGCGGCGGCCGTATCGCCGAGGATCCGCGGCGCGCCCGGCCGCCCCGCCTCGAGGTGGGCGATCATGAACCTCGCCATGTCGGCCGCGGTGGCGTTCACGTCCGAGGCCGGATGGGTGTGGAAGAACTCCCACGGCTCCGGCCGGTACCCGCCCCCCGCCCAGGCGTAGCCGGCCGCCGCGTCGCCGCGCAGCGAGTCCGGCACGGCGCCCAGGCTGCTGCGCTCCATCCCCAGCGGCGCGAAGACCCGCTGCCGCAGGTAGTCGCGCAGCGGCAGCCCCGACACGGTCTCGACCAGGTACCCGGCCAGTGCGATCCCGTACGTCGAGTAGCTGCTGCGCTCGCCGGGCGCGAAGCGGGGGACCAGCCGGCCGCGCAGGAAGGTGCCGAGCGGCCGGACCTCGGCCTCGCGGAAGACCTTGCGGCCGAGGTTGATCTCGTCGAACCCGGCGGTGTGGGTGAGCAGGTTCGCGGCGGTCACCGGCCTCCCGTACGGCTCGGGCACCGTCCAGCCGGGGAGGTAGCGGTTCACGTCCTCGTCCAGCCGGATCCGCCCGCGGTCGGCCAGCTGCATCACCGCCGTGGCGGTGAACACCTTCGAGATCGAGCCGATGCGGAAGATGGTACGCTCCGGATCGACGGGACGGCGCGTCTCCACGTCGGCCACGCCGTAGCCCTTCGTCCAGTAGACGCGTCCGTCCTTCACCACCACCACCACGGCACCGGGGATGTGGGACCGCTCCATCTCGTCCCGCACCACCGAGTCCAGCGCCGCCTCCAGGCGTGCGGGCGCTGGAAAGGGCTCCACGAGCTGCGCCGCGGCGCGGGCGGGGAGCCACGCGCAGCCGCACGCCACGGCGGTGACGGCCGCGGTGCGGCGCAGGATGGTCTTGAGACGAGACGGGGCGATCGGATGGGGTGCGGTCATGGATCTCGAGGCGTGGATGGAGACAGGAACGCCGGGCCGGCGAGGGCGCCGGCCCGGCGTCGGCGCTGCGCTCAACGAACGCGGCGCGCGCCCTCCCCTACAACGCCTCCGTCCCCAGCGGCGACGATTCCGGCGCGAGCGGTGGCGGCGCCGGCGCCAGCGGTGCCCGCGGCCCGAGCAGGTTCGCGGCGAAGCGCCGGCTCAGCCGCAGCTCCGTCCCGTCCTTCAGGTAGACCAGCGAGTCGCCGGCGAACCACGGACGCAGCTCCTTCACCTCGGCCACGTTCACCAGCGTGGACCGGTGCACGCGCACGAACCCGCGCGGCGCCAGCACCGCCTCCAGGCGCCGCAGCGTGTCGCGCACGGTGTGGCTGGCGCCGCCGACGAGGTGGAAGACCACGTGGTGCCCGTCCGCCTCCACCCAGGCCACCTCCGCGGGTGCCACCAGCACGGTGCGGTCGCGCAGCTTCAGGCTCAGGTGCTCCGCCACGCGTGCCGGCGGAGGTGCCGCCGCTGGCGCGGCGGGTGACGCGACGCTGGCCGTCGCCGTACCGCGCGGCCCCAGCAGATGGCCGATCAGCAGGATTACGCCGCAGTACAGCAGCCCCTCGTGCAGCGTCGAGGCGAGCCACCCCGCCAGCGGCTCGGGACCGAGCGTTCCCGCCAGCCGATGGACGTAGTACAGCGCGGTGAAGCTGGCGAGCGTCATCCCCAGCGCGCAGAGCGCGAGGATGGCCGCGTGCCGCAGCCGGTTCGGCGCCTCCACCCGGAATCGCCGGGCCAGGTGCAGCCCGAGCGGTGTCAGCGCCGCTCCCAGCGCGGGCCCGACGAGCCGCCGGAACAGCGCGGTGGCGGAAAGCGCCGGCTGCCCCGCCGCGCCCTGCTCGGCCAGGAAGATCACCCCCAGCAGCATCCACCCGCCCACGATCAGCGCGGCGCCGCGCCACGAGCGGACGGATGCGCCCGCGCGGGCGTGCGGAAGGGCTGCGGCGTTCATTGGGAGATTGGAGAGGCGGAGGGAGTGGAAGTGGCGGGGAGCGACCAACGCGCGATCCTCGCGTTCCGCCCGAGATGCGATCACGGCGGGTGATGTGCGGCTCAGTACGACACGACGTTCACATCGGTCCGGCTTAAGTCGCTCCCGACGAACAGCAGCGGCTCGCCGAGCGCACGCGCAAGCGCGTAGCTGAAGCAATCGCCGAAGTTCAGCCCCGCCGGGTGCCTGTCCTTCCCGAATTGCGAATAGGCCGCGCGCGCCAGCTCGGCGTGCTCGCGGGTGACGGGCATGACCTCGATCCCAAGCTCCGTGATCAACCGATCGAGGTCGAGCATGCCTCCGGGCTGAGCCTTCGCTTCAGCAACGATCGAGGCCTCCACCAAGGTGGCCGCGGACATCGCGATGCGCGATGCGTCGAGCAGCACCGTCTCGATCCGCCGCGATTCGGATTCGGCAGCCAGAACGGCGATAAGAGCCGACGTATCGACGACCATCAGGTGGGGAGCCCGAATTCATCGTACCCGATGATCTCGTCGGGAGTACGTGCGTCGGATTGCTGCCTGGCCGCGAACCGTCGCTGGATCTCGCGAATGTTGCGCCGTACCACTTCCTTGTCGCCCCGCCCGGTCTCGCGCTGCAGGCGCTCCTTGATCGCGGTGAGGACCGCCTCGGTGATCGACTCCCCCGTCGTCCGGGCGAGCATCCGTGCAAGGCATCCGCCTCGGGATGCTTGATGTTCAGGGCCACGCAAACCTCCTCGAAAGAGAAGCGGAGGAAGAAATCTGCATCATTTCTTCCTCCTGCACCATACGGCGATTCTAGACTCGGCCACCGGACTTCCAACAAATCCGCGCAATCCCGAGGAGTGGCGATCCTTCCGCATGAGTTGGCTGCGGTCTCGTCGGCTGCATCCGCTGGCTGGACGGCAATGCGCGAATCCCGGTCAGTCCAGCCGCAGCAGGAACTCATCGACTCCGTCCCCGGAGCTCTCGACCGTGGACTCCCTCGCCTCGACGCGGAAGCCGACCTTCTCGAGGACACGGCGTGAGGCCGTATTGCCCACTGTCACCCAGGCAAAGAGCGGCCGCTCGTGCACCTCGGCGAGGAGCTGAAAAAGCGCCTCGGTCGCGATCCCCTTCCCCCAGTGCTCCCGGCCGTACCAGTACGCGACCTCGCGCCGGCCCTCGCGAATGAAGCTGCAGACGTACCCGGTCACGGCGTCCTCGCACTCGACCGTGCGGTGGATCGCGAGAGGGTCCGCGAGAATCCTCGCCCAGTGGGTGTCGAACTCCGGGCGTTCGCGCGACGTGAGCGTGCCCACGCGAAGCGCGACCGGATCACGCTGGTGCTCGAAGAACGTGTCGAGATCCGAAGCCAGAACAGGCCGCAGTCGAATGCCGGTCATGAGCGTCGAGAGGTCGACTCGGGATCGCGCGTGGCGGATCTCGCCGCCTGACGCATGGTGAGAGCACGCTGCTGCTGCGAATCCGCGGTCGCGAACCACACGTGACCCGCGGCAAGGGGCGGCCCTGATGAGATGCTCGGCCGAGTATGTGGGTCTCGACGTGCACAGGCAACCGCGCTCGCCACGGTGCGGGAGTCACAGCCGACGCAGCCGGCCGTTGCCGGACGCACGCTCCTGCGTCCGGAAAGCTTCTACAAAGTCATTGTGTCTCCGGCAGCCTGCGCCCTACAGTTCAAGTCGTTCCCCCTCGCTGTCTTCCCATCGTAGGTCCACCCCTGAGATGTGGAGAGCGCACCATGTCCATTTCCCGGTGGCTCGTCGTGGGGCTGTTGTTCGTCGCAGGTGCTCTGCTACCCTTGCGGCTCGCCGCACAGGCGCAGGCCACCACAGGTGTGATCCGCGGAGTCGTGCGCGACACGGCCGGCAACCGGCTGCAGGGCGCCACGGTCGTCCTCCGGAACCTCGAGACCAACCAGTCGCGCACCGTCACCACCAACGAACAGGGCGTCTTCGTGGCCGCGCTGCTGCGGGTGGGCCGCTACGACCTGAGCGCCCGCGCCCTGGGGTTCGACGAGGTGCGGCGCCAGGGGCTGGACGTGCGCCTGGGCGAGACGGTGGACCTGCAGCTGGCGCTCCGCCCCGTGGCGGTCGCTCTGCAGGGGATCACGGCGACCGCGGAGGCGCCCCTGGTGGACGCCACGGCGGCGCAGGCGGCCACGCGGATGGACGACCAGGTCGTCTCGAACCTGCCCAACAACGGCCGGAACTTCGTGAACCTCACCCTGCTGACGCCCAACGTGAGCGTGGTGCAGGGCCCCGACGGCGACGAGATCAGCATCGGCGGCCAGCGCGGCATCCACAACAACTACTCCGTCGACGGGGCGGATTTCGGCAACCCGTTCTTCGGGGAGCAGCGCGGCGGCCAGCGTCCGGCGTTCACCTTCAACCTGGACGCGGTGGAGGAGTTCGTGGTGGTGTCGAACGGCGCGAACGCGGAGTTCGGCCGCTCCGGCGGCGGATTCGTCAACGTCCTCACCAAGTCGGGCACCAACGAGCTGCGCGGCACGGCTCACGGCTACGGCAAGTCGGACGTGCTTTCCTCCAACTACGCGCGCGGAGGCGGCAACCCCGATTTCTCGCAGGGCCAGTTCGGCTTCACGCTGGGCGGGCCGCTGCGGCGCGACCGGGCCTTCTTCTTCCTGGCGCTCGACCATCAGCAGTTCGAGCAGACCAAGCAGACCGACCCGGGCCGCATCGGCGACGCCCGCCTGCGCGCCTTCATGGACACGGCGTTCGGCGGCGTGCTGGCCAACGACTACGGGCCGATCCGCCGCACCAACGAGGCGACGGCCTTCCTGGCCAAGTTCGATTACCGGCTGAGCGCCGCGCACCAGCTTTCGCTCAAGTACAACTACACGCACTCGCGCCAGGAGAACGGCACCTTCGACGTGGACGCCTGGGCCCGCAGCTCCAACGGACTGGAGCGCGACTTCTCGCACGCCGTCAACGGCAGCCTCACCTCGCTGCTCTCGAACTCGGTCTCGAACGAGTTCCGCTTCCAGCTCTCGCGCGAGGACCGGCCGCGCGACTACACCGGGCCGGACGTGCCGGGGACCGGCCACCCCTTCCCCGACACCGGGATGGAGTTCGTACAGGGCTACCGTTTCGGACTCCCCTTCTTCCTCCCCATCCAGGCGCACGACACCCGCATCCAGCTGCTGGACAACGTCTCGCTGGTGCGCGGGAACCACTTCTTCAAGGCCGGCGCGGAGTGGAACCGCACCGAGGCGAACCAGACCTTCATCGGGTTCGGCACGGGGCGGTTCATCTTCAACGACGTGACCGGTTTCCTCAACTACGTGCGCTTCGGCCCCGGCTACGTGGAGTGCTCCAACGGCACCTTCAGCCTCACGGCCACCTGCCCCGCAGGCACCAGCATCACCGGGCCGGTCAACCTCTACCTGCAGCAGGTGGGCGTGGACGGGCGCACGGTGGAGGAGGCGGGTACCCAGTCCATCCCGCAGCACGAGGTCGCGCTCTTCGTGCAGGACACCTGGAAGCCCACGAACCGTCTCACCGTGAACTACGGCCTGCGCTGGGAGGCCCAGATCCAGCCCGATCCCATCACGCCCCCGGACGAGGTGTTCTTCGCGCCGTTCATCGGGCAGACCGTCACCAACGCGCAGGGAACCTTCGCGTTCCCCTCCGACGGCAACATCCCCTCCGATTGGCGCATGTTCCAGCCGCGGCTGGGTATCGCCTGGGACGTGCACGGCGACGGCCGCGAGGTGGTGCGGGGGAGCGCGGGCGTCTATTACGCGCGGGTGCCCGGGCTGGTGCTCGCCAGCACCCGCTCCACCAACGGGTCCATCGGCCAGACGCTGTTCCGCAACAGCGCGCTGACGGGCGTCCTGGGCCCGCCGCCGGTCTACGGACAGCTGCTGCCGGCGCCGTCCGGGGTTCCCTTCTTCCCCGGCGTGTTCGTCTTCGACCAGGACTTCCGCAACCCGCGTACGCTGACCCTGAGCGCGGGGTACGAGCGCGAGATCGCCGCCGGCTTTGCCGTGGGGCTCTCCTTCCAGCACAGCCGGACCGACTTCCTCACCCGCTTCGTCAACCGCAACGACCCGGTGTTCGGGAGCCCCTGGTCCACCGGCCTGGCGCCGGGCGGCGCCAACGGCATCGGCACGCTCACGGTGGTGGAGAGCTCGGCGCGGTCGCGCTACAACGGGGTGACGCTGGAGCTGAAGGGCCACCCGTCACCGGCCCTGCAGTTCCAGGCCAACTACACCCTGTCGGGTGACAAGTCGGACGACGACAACGAGCGCGATCCCTTCTCCTTCCGCTACGCCCGGGCCGACCGGCTCGACGCGGAGTATGGATGGAGCGACCGCGACCAGCGGCACCGCTTCAACGGCTGGATGCTGGCGCGGCTCCCGGGCAGGGTCTTCATGAACCACCGCATCAGCTTCGCCTCGGCGCAGCCCATGTCGGAGAAGTGCGGCGCGGGCAACACGGGAACCGGCGAGCGCGCCGCCAGCCCGAGCGAGCGGATCTGCGCGGACGGTTCCATCCTCCCGCGCAACACCCTGCGCAAGGAGAACGAGTTCTTCTCCTGGGACGTGCGCCTCTCGCGGCAGTTCGGGCTGGGCCAGCGGCGCGCGCTGGAGGCCATCCTCGACGTCTTCAACCTCACCAACTCCGACAACTTCCGTGACCCGGCGGCCAGCTCGCTGCTGTTCAACTTCGACGGCACCGTGCGCGGCGGCCTGGGCGACCCCCGCCAGGCACAGCTGGGGGTGCGGCTGATCTTCTGAGCAGGCGGTCCGGAATTACAATGAAGGTCCAGGTTCCGTAACTGCCGTCTCACGCAGAGACGCAGAGGAAAAAGAGAGAACAGCCAAGGATCTTTGACGTTCTCTCTGTTC
>DASUYB010000067.1 GCA_036377595.1 Longimicrobium sp.
CGACCGCTCCTCGTTTCGGGGGACGGAACTGCGTGAGGGATGCGCGCCCGGAGGGCCGGGACCCCGGCGGGGGCGTCGGCGACGATGCCCGCCGTGGCAAGCCGTCGCCGGGGGGTTACGGACCCCGCCGGGGGCCCGGCGCCGTTGGCCACAGTCGTATCGTGGCCTACGGCGCGCGCAGCCCGGTTTGGCGTCTCGGCGCCAAACACGCCCAGATACCCGAAGCGCGTCAGTGCGTCAGTGCACGAGTGCTGGAGAATCGCTCGAATCCCAACGCACTCATGCACTTCCGCGCTCACGCACTACTCGCCCAGGAAGGCCTCACAGGGGAAGTTGCGCGCGCGGGAATCGGCACCCTGCTGCCGCTGCTTGCGGCACTCGTCGATGTCGGTACGCGGCTTCGATTCCTGCGCCGGACGCGCCTCCCCGGCCGGCGCGTTCTGATCGGTGAACGCCGTCGCCACCGAGGCCTGCTGCGCTTCGGGCTGCGATCCGCCGCAGGCCGTGAGGAGGGGAAGAAGAAGGACGACCGACGCCGCGATCCTGCTGCTGGCGCGCATGCATAACCCCCGCGTGAAGGACCCGCCGGGGGCTGGAGGGTCCCCCGTTCAGCCTACCCTACCCCCTTCCGTTCCCCGCCGCAAGTCTACCGTTTACTCGTTGAAACGACCGTTTATCACGGAGACAAAATGCGGCCGCCCTCCCCTGCGCACGGGAGGGCGGCCGCGTCTCGCCGGGCGATGCGGATCGGCGCGGGTCAGCTCACGGCGACGCCGCGCTCCAGCAGCTCGCGGGCGTGCTCCAGCGAGACCGCGCTCTCGGGGTCGCCGCCCAGCATCCGCGCGATCTCGCGGACGCGCCCGTTGTCCTCGAGCATGGCCACTTCCGTCGCGGTGCGGCCGTCGCGCTCGTGCTTGCTGACGAGCAGGTGCGTGGTCGCCCGCGAGGCGATCTGCGGCAGGTGGGTGATGGCGAACACCTGGTGGCTGGCCGCCACCTCGCGCATCTTCTCGCCCACCTGCAGTGCCACCCGCCCGCCAATCCCCGCGTCGACCTCGTCGAACACCAGGGTGGGGACCGCGTCGAGGCGCGCGAGGATGGTCTTGAGCGCCAGCATGATGCGCGACATCTCGCCGCCGCTGGCCACGAACGAGAGCGCGCGCGGCTCGAACCCGCGGTTGAGCGACACGCGGAACTCGATCTCCTCCGCGCCCACGGCCGCCGGCTCGGCCAGCGGCAGCCGCGCGACCTCGAATCTCCCCCCGGTCATCCCCAGCTCGGGAAGGACGCGGGCGACCTCTTCCGCCAGCCGCGCGGCCGCCTCGGTCCGCCGCGCCGTGAGCTCGGCGGCCAGGCGCTCCAGCTCGGCGGCCGCGTGGCCGAGGCGCTTCTGCAGCGCGCCGAGCTCGAAGTCGGCGCCGTCGATCAGGTCCAGTTCCTCGCGCGCGGCGGCGCCGATCTGCAGCACCTCCTCGATCGTCCCGCCGTACTTGGTGCGCAGGCGGAAGATCAGGTCCTGGCGGCGGCGGATCTCGTCGAGACGCGCGGGGTCGTGCTCCACCGTCTGCGCGTAGCGCTCCATCCGCTCGCCCAGCTCCTGGAGCGCGTAATACGCCGCGTCGTACAGCTCGCGGACCTCCTGCTGCGACGGGTCGATGCGGATCAGGTGGTCGACCGCGCGGCTCAGGTGCCCCAGCTCGCCCACGATGGAACGGTCGGAGCCGGCGACGGCGTCGTAGAGCTGGCCGGAGAGCGAGGTCAGCTCCTCGGAGTGGGAGAGGCGCCGCGCCTCGTCCTCCAGCTCCTCCTCCTCGCCCGGGCGGAGCGCGGCCTTCTCGATCTCGTCGGACTGGAAGCGGAGGAAGTCGGCGCGCTGCAGCGCCTCGCGGCGGCGGCGCTCCAGGTCGGCCACCTCGCGGCGCAGGTCGACGACAGTCCCATGCGCCTCGCGCACCTGCGCGACGAGCGATGCGTTCCCCGCGTAGGCGTCGAGGATCGCGCGCTGCTCGTCGCGCCGCAGCAGCGTCTGGTGCTCGTGCTGGCCGTGGAGGTCCACCAGCATCCGCCCGATCTCGCCCAGCAGCGACGCGGTGGCGGGCGAGCCGTTCACCCATGCGCGGCTGCGGCCCTCGGCGGCCACCTCGCGCTTGAGGACGAGCACACCCTCGTCCGCCTCGATCCCCCGCTCGTCCAGCAGCCTGGCGAGATCGTCGCGGCCGTCCACCTCGAACACGCCCTCGATGGAGGCGCGCTCCTCGCCGCTGCGCACGACCTCGCTGGACGCCCGCTCGCCCAGCAGGAGCGAAAGGGCGCCCACGATGATCGACTTTCCCGCGCCGGTCTCGCCCGTGAGCACGTTGAGCCCCGGGCCGAGGCGTACGGAAAGCCGGTCGATCAGCGCGAAGTTGCGGATGCGCAGCTCGGTGAGCATGGGCGAAAGTATACCGAAGATGACGGGGTTGGGGAAGGATACAGATGGAGGGTGATCGAGCGAAAGTAGATCGAGTGGCGGATCGTGATGGAGATGGAATCTCAGGCGCGGATTGATCTCGATCGGGCGAGAATCCCCCCGAGCCAGCGTCGTCACCGCGTGATCCGAGCCGCGGGGCCGGAGGATAGAATCGCCTGCTTCATCGCCATCCAGCGTTCCCCATCGATCTCCCTGAACGGCGTGGGATGGGAATAGAAGAGGAAGATCGCATTCGTCTCAATCAGCGTCGCCAGGTAGCACGACGCGATCCGACGATCGCCCTGCCGCCCCTCGACGAACAGCACGGGGATGCCGTTCGCGTCGTACCGCTCGACGACCACGTCCTCGACGCCCGCCCTCGCGTACTGCGCCGCCATCGTCGTCTCATCGCCATCACCCTCGCCGCCGCCGAAGAAGACGTCGCGCGTGCGGTCGTAGCCCACGTTCAGGCTCAGCGTCACGGAGAAAAACCCGTCGCGCGGCGAGATCGAGTCGTCGCGCTCCACCGCGGCGCGATCTTCCTCGCTCATCCACCACACCTGCACGCCGCCGTCCGCCGGCATCGCGACGAACCCGGCAGGGAGGCGGAAGCGCAGCGGCAGCTCCACGGCCCACCGGTGAAGCGTGAGCTCGCCGAACGTGAGGTCGCTGAACACGCTCACAGCAGCAGCACCCTCGCGAGATAGAGCCTCAAGAATAAGTCATTCATGATCAGAGCACGTGCCAAGTAGATTGCAGTTCCTGGATCAACGCGTCACCTGAGATATCGCGAATAATAGGGGGAATATCGATTGTCGCATCTCGAAGATCTAGCGCTTCGAACTCGAGGTAAGGTGTTGGGATAACGTGCTTCTCGGCAACTACAACGCGAATTATTCCATTATCCGGCCATATCTCATCGCAATCGTCAATTACTTCCAACCACTTGCGAACAATCCGATCATTGTGCTGGGCGCGCCGTTTCCACATGGAAAAGGTCTTCGTTCGGTCTTCCCAAGTGAGGAGGATTCGAACCGGAGCTGAGATGCAACACAGTTTCCTGAGCTCGTGAGAACTTCCTTCGATTTGGTTTTCCGATTCAAGCAGAATCACCGGCACCTGAGCTCCGCGGGGTGTCCGTTTACAGAATGCAAAATCGATATGACAGAACTCCCGCACTAATTCCAGTCCCATGCTGGAGGCGATGAGTGGCAGCCACCGATCACGATAAAGGGCCGTACGCTTCGGTGCAGAGCCGAACCATCCGCTCAAATCGACAACCGATGAGATATTCACCAGTTGCGAGAAATTCCGCCAGAATTCGGCCCAGAGAGTCGTCGGATCTTCAGGCATACACTCCTATAGCAACAATACAGTCGCGAGATAGAGGGTCAGGAAGAAGCCGCCCATGTCGGTGAACGTCGTCACCACCACGGACGAGCTGATCGCCGGGTCGACGCCCATCTTCTCCAGCAGGATGGGGACGAGGCCGCCGGCGATGCCCGCGATCACCAGGTTGCCCCACATCGCGGCCATCACCACCACGCCCAGCATCGGCCCGGCGTGCATCCACCAGCTGGCGAACGCGGCGGCGATGGCGCCGGCGACGACGCCGTTCCCCAGCCCGTTCGCCAGGCCCACGAGCAGTTCCTTCGTCACGATCCCGCGGCGGCCGCGCGGCGAGTCGCCCTGCAGCGCCAGGCGCCGCACCGTGACGGCCAGCGCCTGCGAGGCGCCGTTGCCGCCCATCCCGGCCACGATGGTGGTCCACGCGGCGATCAGCGGCAGCTTCTCCAGCGTGACACGGAACGGCGTGTAGACGGCGGCGGCGAGGAACGCCGTCGCCAGGTTCAGCAGCAGCCAGGGGAAGCGCGTGCGCACCGCCGGCCACCATCCGCCGCGCAGCTCCTCGTCCTCGCTGGTGCCGCCGAGGGCCAGGATGTCGCGCGTGGCCTCGGCCTCGACCACGTCGATCACGTCGTCGAAGGTCACGCCGCCCATCAGCCTCCCTACCTCGTCGACCACGGGGACGACGAAGAGGTTGTAGCGCGAGAGCACGCGCGCCACCTCGTCCTGCGGCACGTCGGGGAGGACGGCGGCCACGGGCGGAAGCACCAGCGCGTCCACCGTCTCGTCGGGCGGCGCGGTGATGAGCGTCTGCAGCGGGAGATACCCCTCGAGCAGCCCGGTGCGGTCGACCACGAAGACGACGTGGATGTCGCCCACCTCCTGCGCCTGCCGCCGCACCTCGTCGATGGTCTGGGCCACGGTCAGCGTGTTGGGCACCGCCACCAGCTCGGTGGTCATGATGCCGCCGGCCGACTCCTCGTCGTAGCCCATCAGCTCCCGGATCTCGCCGGCCTCGGCCTTGGGGAGCGCGGCCAGGGCGCGGACCTGGTCGTCCGGGTCCATGTCGCCGATGATGTCGGCCGCGTCGTCGTCGGCCAGCTCGGCGATGATGTCGGCCATCTGCTCGGTGCCGAGCGCGGCCAGCGAGTCCTCGGGGTGCTCCTCGGGCTCCATCTCGGCCAGCGCCTCGGCCGCCAGCGCCGGCCGGTCGGCCAGCGCGACGAGCACGCGCATGCGCTCGTCGTCGCCGAGCAGCTCCAGCAGGTCGGCCAGGTCGCTGGGGTGGAGCGCGGTCAGCAGCGCCTGGAGCGCGGCGGTGTCGCCCGCGTCCAGCAGCGCGCGCAGGCGCTCCAGCGGCTCACGCCGGTCCTGTGCGTCCGCCATGGAACCGGTTCGGCGAGGGGTGGATGGAGGCGGGGAGGTGCGGCAAGTTGAACGGTCGGCAGCGTCAATTCAAGCACCCTACTGGATTGCGGAGGGACAAGCGCGGCTCGTCCGCCGAAGATCACGCGCGCGTCACATCACCACCGGAACTGCGGCCACTCTCGTTCAAGGACAAGGTTATTTGGCTTACAGTCCTCTCGCATCGCGGCGCGTCGCATCGCAACTTCGAACTCGCGATACTCCTTCGATGTCTCGTAGAGTGACAGCAATATGTCCGTGAGCCGCTGAATCCGCTTACCACGCTTCCGACCATAGATGTAGCGGTGATTTGCGTCCTCCACCCAATCGATAAGGTAGTCGTTCGTAGGCCGAAAATGTGTAATCCAACGCTGAACGAACTCGGCATCCGCGCCTGCAGTGACCAGGGCAGAGTGCGTCGTTGCTTCAAGTAAGTACAGGTTCGCTTGGTCCTGTTTGCTCGTTGTTACCCAACCAGCCGAGGAGCGTAGCAGAGCCACAACAAACAAGTAGCCCGGCCACATATGGCGAGATCCCCTATACTCAACTCTGTCTAATTCATCATATCCGATCGTGACCGTTTCCTTGTTGCCCATGTATGCCATTCGGAGATCATAGGCGAAACCGAATAGTTGGTTTCCAAGCTCCTCCGACAGATTGGCAGCATCTGCTATTGACGTTACCGTATCATAAAAGGTCTTCAGATCCCAATAATCGCCGCATAGGACACAACCAGCACCACTTTCGGTGGCTCTGCACAGCAACATTGCAAGTCTTCCTTGGCTAGAACGTTTGTACGGCCCCACAATTCGGGCATTGTAACTTACTAAGCGTACAGTCAGTACCGCAGCAGGACCAGTTCTGGCAACGGTGACACTCCTCCTTATTGTGCTCCGCCTCCGGAATCGCATCGCAGGTGCTGCAGCACCAACTAGGACCATATTTCATCTTGAGATGTGGATCTTTCGGATAAACTAGTCGGAAAAGCGATTCTTTAGGCATTGCGCGAACTCAACTTGTGGAAGGAGGCGGCAGTGGCTGCTATTATCGGCGGTGCCTACGCACATTTCATGTAGCTGTTGCAGCGGAAGGATGCGCCCGCTTCAGCTCTGCTGGAGGAACGCCCGCAGCAGCTCCTCCTGGCGCGCGAACATCTCGCTGCCGGTGCGGTCCTCGCCCTCGGGGTGGTCCCAGCCGAGGACGTGAAGGGTGCCGTGGACAGCGAGACGCAGCACCTCCTCCGCGGGCGAGACCCCGTACTCGGCCGCGTTGCGGAGCGCCTGGTCCACGCCCACGTACACGTCGCCCAGCGGCGGATCGCCCTCGGCGTAGAGGGGGAAGGAGATGACGTCGGTGGGGCCCTCGTGCTGCAGGTAGTCGGCGTTCAGCGCGGCGATCTCATCATCTCCCACCAGCGCGACGGAGATCTCGGCCACGCGCACGTTCTCCGCGAGCAGCACGTGGCGCACGGCGGCCTCCACCCGCTCGGGCTCCACCGGCGGCGTCACCCCGCTGCCCACACTCACGTCGATCTCGATCTCGTCCATCGCGCTTTCCACTTCCACCCTGGTGACCCGTTTGAAAGCTCACGCCGACGATCAGACGGCCAGCGTCCCCGCATCGAGCAAGCCGGGAGGCCGGCCGAGAGATCGCCAACTGCGTCATCAGGGGGTGATCGTCGCGGCCAGGCGCTGGCGCTCTTCGCCGGCATCCTCGCCGCCGCGGACCTCGATCTGCCACTCCCGATCCGATCCCAATCTGATGTGTCGGAAATTTCCGACAGATTGATCTCGCAGCGGCACGGGTACCTCACATCTCCCTCACGGCGCAGCGCGAGATGATTCGTCACCGCTGGATCACCATCGCCCGGCCGCAACTCGACGTCGGCCGCGGCCGCGCGCAGGAGGTCGCTCTGCACCTCACCCCCGATGACGCAGTTAAGAGAGGTTCGGCCCGCGCGGGAGATGCACGAGGCGACTGATCGCGCTCCAGGTCCCGTTCGTGACAACGACGCCAGGCGCAGACTGGACAAGATCGTGGCTCGGCCGCGCCAGCCGGTTCCGCTCACCGCGTCGAAGCCGCGGGCTCGCTCACGACGGGTGGACTCGCCGCGACGGACGGAGCGGAATCGCCCTCGCCGTTCCGGTCCGCGGGGTAGTCGACGCGGTGGTGGTACATGCTGGCCAGCGCGCGCGTCAGCACCTCGCGCGTGATGGCGATCTCCTTGAGCGTCAGCGGGCACTGGTCCAGCTGCCCGGCCGCGATCTTCCCGTTGACGATGCGGTCCACCAGCTCGCGGATGCGCTCCGGAGTGGGGTCCTGCAGCACGCGCGCGGCCGATTCCACGCTGTCGGCCAGCATCACCACCGCCGTCTCACGCGTCTGCGGCTTGGGGCCGAGATAGGCGAAGTCGCGCGCCTCCACGCGGCAGTTGGGGTCCGTCTCCTTCGCCTGCTGGAGGAAGAAGGAGATCGGCTGCGTGCCGTGGTGCTGCGCGATGAACGCCTTCACCGCGTCGGGGAGCTTGTACTGCTCGGCCAGCTTCAGCCCCTCGGCCACGTGGCTGCGCACGATGGCCGCGCTCATGGCCGGCTTCAGCTTGTCGTGCGGATTGCGCCCGCGCGGCTGGTTCTCGATGAAGTACTGCGGCTTGACGATCTTGCCGATGTCGTGGTAGTAGACGCCCACCCGCGCCAGCAGCGCGTTGGCGCCGATGGCCGTGCACACCGCCTCGGCCAGGTTGGCCACGGAGATGGTGTGCGCGTACGTCCCCGGCGCTTCGACCGACAGGCGGTGGAGAAGCGGGTGCTTGGGATCCGCCAGCTCCTGCAGCGTCTGGTTCGTGGTCACCCGCGTGAACCACTCCGCGACGGGAAGGAAGCCGACGGCCAGGAGCGACGAGCCGGTGGCGTTCACCGCGCCGAAGAGCGCGGACCAGCCGATCTCGTGCAGCGACCAGCCGCGCAGCAGCCCGACCGTCACCGCCGCGGCCAGGTACGCGCCGGCGATCAGGCCGACGACGATCCACGTCTGCACCCGCCGCTGCGCCAGCCGCACCCCGAACGCCGACGCCGCGCCGCCGATGGCCGCGGTGAATGGGACGGCCACGCCCAGGAACGGCGCCTGTCCGCCCAGCAGCAGGGCGAGGACGAGGGCGATGGGGAGCGCCACGCGGCCGCCCCACAGCACCGCGATCACCATCGCCGCGAAGGGGACGGGGATGAGCTCCGGCGGCAGGTCGAGCCGCGCGATCAGCGCCGCCAGCGCGGAGACGGCGACCACGAGGAAGGCGACGAACACCATCGAGCGCCAGTCGCGGTACAGGTGCAGCCGCGAGAAGCGCAGCAGGATGGCGATGATCCCCAGCAGCAGCAGGTTGTAGAGGATGGAACCCGCGGCGCGCGCCACCGTCTGCCGCGGCCCCTGGCCGCCGCCCCGGGCGGCGAGCGCGGCCTGGTAGGCGCGCAGCCGCTCCTCCTCGCGCTCGCCCACCTGCTCGCGCGCGCCGACGATCTTCTCGCCCGCCAGCACGCGGTACTTCACCGGGTCCACCGCGCTGCGGGCGCGGGCGCGCGCGGCCTCCGTCTCGCGCTCATTGACGGCGAGCGAGGGCTGGAACCAGCGGACCAGGAGGAGCCGCTGCAGTTCCGCCTCGTCCGCGCCCGCGTCCTGCGGGAGATAGCCCTGCGCGGCACGGAAGAACTGGTCGGCCGTGGGCAGGGAGTCCGCCGCCAGCAGCCGCTCGCCGCCGGCGATCCCGCGCACCCGCACCGCGCTGATTCCCGCGCGCCCGGGCGACCCCGCGGCGATCCCGCGCGGGAACTGCTCGCGCACCGCGCGCTCCGTCGCCGCCTGGAGCACGGCGCGGCGCGACGAGTCCGCCAGCACCTCGATCCCCCCCAGCGTGCTGGGAACGCCGCTGCGCGAGAGGGCCTCGCGCAGCGCCGCGTCGCGCTGCGGCGGGGGAATGGCCGCCGCCCGCCCCGCCGCGGCGAAGAAGCCGCGCAGTCCCGCGACGACGCTGTCCGCCGCCTGCGGGCGGTAGTCGTAGACGGGGGGAACGCCGCGCGCCGCCTCGTCCTGCTCGCGGCGCAGCTCCTCGCGCGTCTTGGGGATCTGGAAGGGGATGGAGGCGATGACGTCGCCGGGCGCCACCACGCCGCGCTCCAGCACGGCCGGGCCCGGCGCGGCGCCGGAGGGGAAGACGAGGTAGATCGCGGCCGCCGCGGCGGTGAACACCGCGCCGCGGCGGGCGTGGAAGAGGAGCCGCGGAACGCGGCGCCGGGGGTGGGCTTCCCCCGGCTCGCGCGGTGCGCTTCTTCGCTCCACCGGTTGTCGGTCAGCGGAAGGCATCAGGCCTCCCCGGGCTCCTGCTCGTGGCCGCCGTGGGCGGCGTACGCGCGGATGATCTCCTTCACCAGGCGGTGGCGGATCACGTCGGTGCCCTTCATGTAGGCGAAGGCGATCCCCGGAATCCCCTTCAGCACCTGCTCGATCTCCAGCAGCCCGCTGTCCTCGCGGCGCGGGAGGTCGATCTGCGTCTCGTCGCCCGTGATCACCGCCTTGCTGTTCAGCCCCAGGCGAGTCAGGAACATCTTCATCTGCGCCGTGGTGGCGTTCTGCGCTTCGTCGAGAATCACGAAGGCATCCGCCAGTGTGCGGCCACGCATGTAGGCGAGCGGCGCAATCTCGATGGTGCGGGCTTCGAGCGCGCGCCGCACCCAGTCTGCGGGCATGATGTCTTCCAGCGCTTCATACAGCGGACGCAGATACGGATCGACTTTCTCCTGCAGGTCGCCCGGCAGGAAGCCCAGGTTTTCACCCGCTTCCACCGCCGGCCGCGCGAGAATAATGCGCTTCACGCGGTTTTTGCGGTGCGCGTCCACCGCGGCGGCAACAGCGAGGTACGTTTTGCCTGTGCCGGCCGGGCCGATCGAGATCACGATGTCGTTGTCTTTGATCGCCTCGAGGTAATGCTTCTGCCCTTCCGAGCGCGAGCCTATGAGCTTGCGCAATCCGGCGAGGACAACCTGGTCATCGTCG
>DASUYB010000068.1 GCA_036377595.1 Longimicrobium sp.
GTCGGGTCCGCTCGGGATCCGACGCACTCATGCACTCACGCACTTCCGCACTTCTGTTCCCTACGGCAACTGGATCTCAGGCTTCTCGGGGTGCCGGCGGTAGAGCACCGCGATGCGGCCGATGGTCTGCACCAGCTGGGCGTCGGCGATGCGCTGCTCCAGCTCGGCGCCGGCCTCGCGCACGTCCAGGGGCGAGGCCTCGAGCACCTTCACCTTGATCAGCTCGCGGGTGTTCAGCGCTTCCTGCACCGAGCGGATGGAGGCGTCGCCCACCCCCTCCTTGCCGATGTAGGCCACCGGCTTCAGGTGGTGCGCCAGGCTCTTCAGGTACGCGCGCTGCTTGGGGGTGATGGCCACGAATGCTCCGGTCAGCGGGGGTCGACAGCCTCGTTGCCGACAGGAAGCCGGATCACCTCGGGGGTGACCGTCGGCGCACGACCATCCGTATCCTTGGCGATGTCGCGGATCGTCTTCTCCGCGACCGCGTGGAATGCCTGCTCGCTCAACGAGTGGAGCCGCCCTTCGAGCACCTTGATCTGTGCAGCCAAGCCGGCGACTTCCTGCACGTGCCGGATCTCCATCGCGTGGAGCCGGTCCTCGAACCGCTGAAGCAGGGTCTTGAAGTCACCGAGTGTGATCGTCGTCGTCCGCTCCAGCGATTCGAACTTCGCGTTGTTCGAGATCACTTCCTGCGCGAGTTCGGCGATCTTGTTTCCCACTCCGCCGAAGACGCCCATCTAGGCACCCGCCGCGCTCGGTGCCGCCTCCAGTCGTTCCGCGACCCATGCGCGCATCTCCGCCAGCGTTCCCGCAAGCCGCTCCATCGCGGCACCGGTCCGCTTCTCGGAATCGATCGCGCAGTCCAGAAGCTCACCCAGCGCAGACTCGAGCTGACCGGCCTCCTCCGAAAGGAGATGCTCGTCCGACAGAGGATCGTCGCCGCCGCAGGAAGTGGACCCGCGTTTTCTCGCAAATACGTACTTCGGTACCAGGGACTTCTTCAGCCGCTCGACCGCCGAGAACCCGTATCGCCGTTCACCCAGGATCATCTCGAACGCAGTATCGCGTGCGCGCGGCAAGCCGACGAACCACCCGTACGTCAGGCGTCGTTCGAGCGCATCCCACACGTAACGATCTCCCTGAGCCTCCACGCTGGACGCGCTCGTCTCCTGGGAGCCACTCTCGGGAGCAGGGCTTTGGCGCGGCATCGATCACACCTCCGTCATGTGTGGCACATCACGAAAGCACGATAACGAATCGGGGCTGGTGAACCAAGTGGCGACGCGTGCTCACAACCAGAGGCCTACGCCTGCTCCACCCGGTTGCGGCCGTTGGCCTTGGCGGTGTAGAGGGCGCGGTCGGCGGCGCGGATGAGGGCGGAGATGTCCTTGCCGTCGTCGGGGAAGGCGGAGACGCCGAAGCTGGCCGTCAGCGAGCGCGGCACCTCGGCGTTGGGCGGGAGCGTCTCGATCAGCACGCGCAGCCGCTCGGCCAAGCGCACCCCCTCTTCCTTCCCGGTCTCAGGGAAGATCAGCGCGAACTCCTCGCCGCCGAAGCGGCAGGCGCTGTCGGTGTTGCGGAAGGTGTGGCGCACCGCGCGGCCGATGCGCTGCAGCGCGTTGTCGCCCACCTCGTGGCCGTACTGGTCGTTCACGGTCTTGAAGTGGTCGATGTCGAGCAGAACCAGCGACAGCGGCCGGCCGTACCGCTTGGCCCGCGCGAACTCCACCCCCAGGATCTCGTCGAAGCCGCGGCGGTTGTGGCAGCCGGTGAGCGGATCGATCGTCGCCTGCGCGCGCAGCCGGTCCAGCAGCTCCGCGTTGCGCAGCGCGATCGCGGACGAGTCGGCCAGCGCGCGCAGCAGCGCCAGGTCGTGCTGCTCGTAGGGCGCCTCGGTCATCCGCCGCCCCAGGATCAGCAGACCCGCGTCGCCGTCGCCGAAGTCGAGCGGGGCCACCACGGCCACCTCGGCGGGGACGTGGTCGCGGATCTCCGCGTCCTGCGGCGGGACGACCGGCGGCTGCCCGGGCATGGCCACGGAGCGGACCACGCGCGCGGGGATGGCGTAGGCCACCGACTCGCCGCGCAGCGAGCGCACCGCGCGGCAGGTGTACTGCTCGCCCTCGGTGTGGTAGAGCGCGGCCCACCAGGCGAAGAACACCTCGCCGACGGAGTCCAGCACCAGCCGCTCCGTCTCTTCCAGGCTGCGCACCACGGCCAGCGTGCGGGCCACCTGCTGCAGCGCGGTGAGGTGGAAGCGCAGCTGGTCGAGCTCCGCCGCCTGCCCGGCGCGCAGCTCCTGCACCTGCCAGACGCGGGTGAGGTGGCGCTCGAGCGCGGTCTTGACCTCGTCCGGCAGCGCGAGGTCCTCGGGCATCCACAGCTCGCCCTCGCCGCCGGGGGCGGGAAAGCGCAGTAGCGGCCGCAACCCCTCGCGCTCGTCGCCCACGGACAGGGGAACGGGGCGGGTGGGGACTGCGAGCGAGCAGCGGCAGCGCGCGACGGTGCGCACCGCCTCGACGCAGGCGCCGGCCACCTCGTCGGTGGGCGCCAGCAGCGGGATGGCGGCGAACAGGTCCGCGATGTCGGACGCGGCCGGCCAGGTTCCGGCGTCGGGCCGGAGCTCGGGGAGCTGCACGCTCGGTTGTGTGGCGACGTGCATGGTGGGTGGGCGTCGGGGCGTGATTATCCGGCGGAGGGCCGGCGCCCCGTAATCGTGCATTCGCTGTTCCAACGGCCATGTTCCCGTACGGGAACACCTGTCCAGCGTCACATCCGGATGGCCGTTACGCACTTCCGGCGCGCCGCGAGAGGCATGTTGGAGTGCGTGGAACCTCATTCCGCGCAAGCAGATCGAACGGGCGGCACCAAAATAACGTTTGCGGTCCGTTCGCGCAGGGGGTGCGCACCGCGAGGCCGAAACGTCGTCCGCCGCCCGTGCATCGCCGCGGGACGGATCGCATCGACTCCGTGCAACTTGCCCGCGGGCGCGCCGATCGCCGTTCGGCGTTTCGTCGTCTCGGGACGGGCGGCTGAAGCCGCGGCTGGAACACTGGGAAGCCTGCTGCGCAGGCTGGCGGCGGTGCGGTCGCTGCTTCAGCCGCCCGTCACCCATGCCATCCCGGGAGACTCAGTCGCCGAAGGAGATTCCGAGCTGGCGGCCGGAGACCACCAGGTCGTCGTCCAGCGGCACGCGCTTGATAGCGGAGATGGCCTCGGCCAGCGGCACGGCGCGCACGTGGGCGCCCTGCAGCGCCACCATCGTTCCCAGGCTCCCCTCCTTGATGCAGCGCACCGCCGCCGCCCCGAAGCGCATGGCCAGGTTGCGGTCGTAGGCGATGGGGCTGCCGCCGCGCTGGATGTGGCCCAGCACCAGCGGGCGCGTCTCCTTTCCCGTGAGCGCCTGGATGTCGGCCGCCAGCCGGTCGGCGATGCCGCCGTAGCGGCCGGTCGCGTCGGCGTAGCTGGGCTGCCCGCCGGCGGGGCTGGCCCCCTCGGCCGCCACCACGATGCTGAAGCGGCGCCCGTGGCGGTCGCGCTCGTGCACCTTCTCGGCGATGCTGTCCAGCTGGTAGGGGATCTCGGGGATGAGGATGACGTCGGCGCCGCCCGCCATCCCGCTCTCCAGCGCGATCCACCCGGTGTGGCGCCCCATCACCTCCACCACCATCACCCGCTGGTGCGACTCGGCGGTGCTGTGCAGGCGGCCGATGGCGTCGGTGGCCACCTCCACCGCGGTCTGGAAGCCAAAGCTGACGTCGGTGGAGCGCAGGTCGTTGTCGATGGTCTTGGGAACGCCGATCACCGGCAGCCCCTTGCGGTGCAGCGCGTGGGCGATGCCCAGCGAGCCGTCGCCGCCGATGGCGATGAGCGCGTCGATCTCCAGGCGGCGGAAGGCCTCGACGATCTCGTCGGAGCGGTCGACCTTGCCCCAGGTGCCGTCGGGCTGGCGGACCTCCAGACCGAAGGGGTTGCCGCGCGTGGTGGTGCCCAGGATGGTGCCGCCCAGGTGGGCGATGCCGCGCACGGCGTGGGCGTTGAGGGGAAAGACGCCGGCCTCGCCGTCGACCTCGGGCTCGAGCACGCCCATGTAGCCGCGGCGGATCCCCAGCACCTCCCACCCCTCGTGCAGCGCCGCCAGCGTGGCGGCGCGGATCACGGCGTTGAGCCCGGGCGCGTCGCCGCCCCCGGTGTTGATCGCGATGCGGCGGATGCCGCGTCCCTCGTTGGCCATCGTCGTTCCGAGCCGTCGGTCCCGATCCCGCCCGGTTGCGGGGTGTCACAAGATCGGCACCCCGCCCCGCGCCTGCAAGCGACGCTCCGCGCCGTTGCCGCTCCTGTCCACGCGGCGTATGCTGCAACCGCGTGCGAAGGGCGTGATCCGCATCGTATCGAGACGCGAGGGCGAGACTGTTCGTTGCGACGATGTCCGCCTTCGCGGACTTCGCCGGGGCCGGCGTCCGCTCCGATCCGCGGATGCGGTGTACAGAGGCCGACCGCGAGACGCACTCTCGCACTCTCGCACTTTCGCACTCACGCACCTGTTTTCGAGATGCCGACCGAAGCCGAGATCCGCAAAGCGCTGCGCACCGTGAAGGACCCGGAGCTGAACCTGGACCTGGTGGTGCTCGGCCTCATCTACGACATGAAGATCGACGGCGGGCGCGTGGAGGTGACCATGTCGCTCACCTCGCCGATGTGCCCCGTCGCCGGCGAGCTGGTCAACCAGGCGCGCGAGGCGGTGGAGGGCGTGCCCGGCGTGGAGAGCGCCGAGGTGGAGCTCACCTTCAGCCCGCCGTGGACGCCGGAGCGCATCCCCGCCACCATCCGGGCCGCGCTGGGGCTGTGACAGAGTGGGGATCTGCCCCGCCCGTGAGCCCGCGCCGGTACGGGTTTTCCCCACGCGGGTGCGGGGAGCTTCGCTGATTGTCGCGCTGGAGGGGGCGTGGTAGATTGGCGGGCTTTCCGGGGGGAATTCCTCCGGAGGTGCAGGACCCAATGAACGCAACTCTCGTGAGGAGACGTAGATGCGGATGACGAACCGGCTCCCGCTGCTCGGCGTCGTGGCGCTGCTGGCCGCGTGCGGCGGTGGGGACAACAACAACGGCGGCAACGCGGGGACCACCGACACCACCACCGCGGCCGCGGCTCCGGCCGCCGCGCCCGCCCCGGCGGCGGCGCCCGCGCCGGCTCCGGCAGGGAACGTGGTCGAGGTGCACATGGTCACCACGCCCGACGGCGCGTCGGGGCACTTCGAGCCCGCCGCGGTGACGGTGAAGAAGGGTGACACCGTGCGCTTCATCACCGACGGCAAGGCGGTGCACAACGTGTCGTTCGTGCCGGCGGAGAACCCGGGCAAGACCGGTCTTCCGCCCGCGCCGGGCACGTACCTGAGCACGGCCGGCCAGAACTTCGACGTGTCGACGGCGGGCATGGACGCCGGCACGTACAACTTCCAGTGCGACCCGCACGCCCCCTCGGGGATGAAGGGCACGCTGACGATCCAGTAAGCACGGATCGGGAAAGATCGTACGAGCCGCCGGAGCGATCCGGCGGCTCTTTTCGTTTATCCCGGCCTCTGAACAACAGGTCTCTCACAGAGGGCACAGAGGTCACGGAGGAGGGCTGGTGCGGCTCCCGTCTTTTTTCTCTGTGCCCTCTGTGAGAGATCAACGGGATGTCCGGCATCTCCCTACATCTCCCTGGCCTTTCGTGGTGGCGCTCCCTGCGGCGCGCGAGGGCTGGACCCACCACGCGTGCCGACGCTTCCCCGACAGATGTGGGGCCGCGCGCTCCGTAGCTTGGGGGCCGTTTGAGCGACCGACCAGCCCGGGCCCGTCCGCCGGGAAGAGACGGCGGCGCGGCCCTTTCAGATTTTCCAACGGAGCAGAGACCGATGTCGGAGACGATCAACCCCGGCCAGAACGAAGCCCCGGTCACGCGCTCGCGCCGCGACTTCCTGCGCGGCGCCGCGGTGGGCCTGGCGGTGCCCGCGGTGGCCAGCGCGCTGGCCGCCTGCAAGAACGCGGAAGGCGGCCGCACCCAGGCCCCCGCGCGGGCCGCGGGCGCCGCGCCGGCGGCCATGCACGACAGCGACGCCAGCGGCGGCACCATGGCGCCGCATCCCAAGAGCCCGGCCGAGATCCGCGCCGCGGCCGACGAGATGGACAAACACCACGAGGCGGGGATCAAGAGCTTTCCCGCGGCGACCAGGGGGAAGGGAAACCAGCCGCTGCAGCCGCGCATCGAGAACGGGGTGAAGGTCTACGACCTGACCGCCGAGAAGCTGCAGTGGGAAACGGCGCCGGGGCAGACGGTGGAGGCGTGGGCGTACAACGGCCAGGTGCCCGGCCCGCAGATCCGCGTGAAGGAGGGCGACCGGGTGAAGATCAACCTCACCAACAAGCTCGAGGAGAGCACCGCCATCCACTTCCACGGCGTGTCGCTGCCCAACGGGATGGACGGCGTGCCCTTCATCACCCAGCCGCCGGTGAAGCCGGGCGAGAGCTTCACCTACGAGTTCACGGTGCCGAACTCGGGGTCGCACATGTACCACTCGCACCACAACTCCTCGAAGCAGGTGCCGATGGGGCTGCTGGGCGCCTTCATCGTGGAGCCCCGCGGCGGCGAGACGCACCACGCCGACGTGGACTACGTGATGATCCTGAACGACGGGTCGCACGGCTACACGCTGAACGGCAAGGGCTTCCCGGCGACGGAGCCGATCGTGGCCAACAAGGGGCAGAAGGTGCGCGTGCGCTTCATGAACGAGGGGATGATGATCCACCCCATGCACCTGCACGGGATGCCGATGCTGGTGACGCACAAGGACGGCTATCCGCAGCCGCAGCCCTGGAAGTGCGACACGCTGAACATCGCCCCCGGCGAGCGCTGGGACGTGATCATCGACTGCGACAACCCCGGGACGTGGGCGTTCCACTGCCACATCCTCCCCCACGCCGAGACCCAGATGGGGATGTTCGGGATGGTGACGGCGCTGGTGGTGAAGTAACGAAGTGCTGAGTGCTGAATGCGGGCCCGCGGACGCATCGTCCGCGGGCCCGCCTGCGTCGTGGCGATCGGGTTCTCGACGGGCGGGTGAACCCGCGGCAACAACCACGAAAAGCCTCGCAAACCGCGCGAGGCTTCACCTGCACCATCGCCAGCCTGCGCAGCAGGCTTCCCAATCTTCCAGCCGCGGGTTTACCCGCCCGTCGCGAAACCCGTCCCGCCCGTCACCCGAGCGCCACTCCCGTCCTATCCCAACCGTCGGGAATCTCCCAATCTCCCTACACCGCCCACCGCCACCGCCCCACACGCATCCACCGAATCCCGATCCCCCATCCTCCCGCATCCTCCGAACGTGAGGGTGCGGCGAGCGCGGATTCTCGCGCACCCTCGCACTGACGCACTCACGCACTTCCCGGGCAGGAGCCGTCCCATGCTTCCGATCCGCACCATCCTGGCCGCCACCGACCTGACCGACGCGTGCGACGAGGTGCTCCGCGCCGCCGCCGCGCTGGCCCGCCGCTCGGGCGCCGCGCTGCACGTGGTCCACGCGTTCGACTTCCCGCAAACGCCGTACTTCGAAGCGCCGGTGGACCCCACCACCTTCCAGGCGCGCATCGACGACAGCGAGCGGGCGATGGCCGAGCAGATCGTGCGCACCGTCCCCGCCGGCGTGGAGGTGGCCTCGACCCGGCTGGACGTCTACGCCGCCTCGCGCGCCATCGCCGACTACGCGGCGGCCGTCAGGGCCGACGTGATCGTCCTGGGCGCGCACACCCGCCGGCGGCTGGAGATCGGGATGCTGGGCACCACCGCCGACCGCGTGATCCGCACCGTCGACGTCCCCGTGCTGATCGTCCGCGCGCCGCTGCGCACGCCGCTCCGGCGCGTCCTGGTGCCCATCGACCTCTCGGAGCGCAGCGGCGCGGTGCTCGACGTGGCGCTGGGGTGGGCCGCGGAGCTCGGCGGCCACGACGGCGCGCTCCCCCTCCCCACGGTGGAGATGGAGATCGTGCACGTGGTGCCGCGCGTCCTCGCGCCCACCGGCCTCCCCTTCGACCGCGCCACCGTGCTGCCGGGGATGAACCGCGAGGTGGAGGCGGCGCTCGGGCGCGCGGGCGGCGCGTCCGGCGTGCAGGTGTCCGAGGAGCTGCTCTTCGGCGACCGGCCGGACCGCGAGATCGTGCGCTGCGCCGGGCAGGGCGGCGCGGACTTGGTGGTGATGGCCACGCACGGCTACGGGATGGTCAAGCGCGCGCTCGTCGGCAGCACCGCCAGCGGCGTCGCCCGCAACGCGCCCTGCCCGGTGCTGCTCGTCCCGCCGCGCGTCTGGCGCGCCGAGCCGGCGGCGAAGCAGTCTCCCGCGGCCACGGCCGAGCCGGCGCTGCCCTGACCCGGCTCGCGGGCCGGTGATATTCTTCGGGGGAGACGATGTGCGTCGCCAGCGCGGGCGTCCGCGCTGGCGACGCGATCTTGCGGCTTCGGGAGATGGCGAGCGGATGACGGAGACGGGGACCGGGCGGGCGGAGATGTCCATCGCCGAGGTGGCGGCGCAGCTGCGGGCGCTGGGCGTGGAGCGCGGCGGCGTGCTTCTCGTCCACACCTCCTTCCGCGCGGTGCGGCCGGTGGAGGATGGGCCGCGCGGGCTGATCGCGGCGCTGCGGGATGCGCTCGGGCCGGACGGCACGCTGGCGATGCCGTCATGGACTGGCGACGACGAGCATCTGTTCGACCCCGCCACGACGCGCGCGGCGGAGGATCTCGGCGTCGTCGCCGACACCTTCTGGCGTCTCCCCGGCGTGCGGCGGAGCGATTACCTCTTCGCCTTCGCGGCGGCGGGCCCGCGCGCGGCGGAGATCGTGCGCGACCCGCTCCCCCTCCCGCCGCACATCCCCGAGAGCCCCGCCGGCCGCGTGCACGAGCTGGACGGGCAGGTGCTCCTCCTCGGCGTAAACCACGACGCGGACACCACGCTCCATCTCGCCGAATTGATCGCCGGCGTCCCCTACCGCGTGCCGAAGGCGTGCACGGTGCTGCGCGACGGGCGGCCCGCGCGCATCGAGTACGGCGAGAACGACCACTGCTGCGAGCGCTTCGCGATGATGGACGGATGGCTGCGCGGGCGCGGCTTCCAGCGCGAGGGGCGCGTCGGCCACGCGCACGCGCGGCTTGCGCGCTCGCGCGAGATCGTGGAGGTTGCGCGCGAGCACCTGGCGCGCGATCGCTCGTCTTCCTCCATCCCCCCGGTCACGGCTGCGAGGAGTGCGACGCGGCACGCCGCAGCATCCCGGGCTGAACCCGGGATTCCGAAACACCTCCCGGTGTCATCCTGAGGGCGCGGAGCACTGAAATCGCGTTCGCACAAGGGCCTGCGCGCCCGAAGGATCTTGCGTGGCGGGCCGGATGTCCGCTCGAAGGGCCAAACTCTCCGCGAGGGTTGAGTAGATCCTTCGGTCGGCGCCCAACTCCCGTGCGGACACGAGCTCGACGCGGCGCCTCCCTCAGGATGACATACGGCTGGATGTCCCATTGATCAATGATGTGATGCCCGATTTCCCCGCCGCGGACTGGCACGCGCTGGAGCCGGCCGACGCGCTCGAGCGCCTCCGCACCGGCCGCGAGGGACTATCCCCGGCCGAGGCGGAGGCGCGGCTCGCCACGCACGGGCCCAACGAGCTGCGCGCCGCGCCGCCCGTCTCCGCGTGGCGCATCCTCGTGGCGCAGCTGCGCGGCGTGGTCATCTGGCTGCTGATCGCCGCGTCGGCCATCGCGCTGGTGATGGGCGACCGCGCGGAATCCATCGCCATCTTCGTCGTCCTGGTCCTCAACGCCGCGCTCGGCTTCGTGATGGAGCTGCGCGCCAACCGGGCGATGGAGGCGCTCCTCTCCCTCGAAGTCCCCCACGCGGTGGTGATCCGCGGCGGGCGCCGCATCGAGCTCGGCGCGCGCGAGGTCGTCCCCGGCGACGTGCTGGCGCTGGAGGCGGGGGCGATGGTCGCCGCCGACGCGTACCTGCTGGACGCGGCGGAACTGGTCACCAGCGAGGCGCCGCTCACCGGCGAGTCGCTCCCCGTCCGCAAGCATCCCGGCCGCGCGCTCCCCCCGAAGACGCCGCTGGCCGAGCGCGCCAACCTCGTCTTCCGCTCCACCTTCGTCGCCGCGGGGAGCGGGCGCGCCGTCGTCTTCGCCACGGGGATGGGCACCGAGGTGGGAAAGATCGGCACGCTCGTGGCCGGCGTCTCCATCGAGCCGACGCCGCTGGAACGCCGGCTCGACGAGCTGGGGAAGCGCCTGGTCTGGATCGCGCTGGCCGCGGCGGCCGCGGTGGCGCTCCTCGACTGGCTGCAGGGCGCGGCGCTGGCGGAAACGCTGGAGACGGGGATCGCGCTCGCCATCGCCGCGGTGCCGGAGGGGCTGCCGGCGGTCTCCACCATCGCCCTGGCCGTCGGCGTGCGGCGGATGGCGCGGCGGCACGCGCTGATCCGCCGCCTTCCGGTGGTCGAATCCCTCGGCTCGGCGACGGTCGTCTGCACCGACAAGACGGGAACGCTCACCCGCGGCGAGATGACCGTCACCGAGCTGCGCGCGCCGGGGCGGCGGTGGGCGGTGACGGGGATCGGCTACGCGCCCGAGGGGGAGATTCAAGGGGATGGGGATGGAGATGCCGACCCCGTCCTCCGCCGCCTCCTCGCAGCCGCCGTGCTCGCGAACCGCGCCGAGCTGGTGCGGGGTGACGAGGGATGGATCGTCCGCGGCGACCCCACCGAAGGCGCGCTCCTGGCCGCCGCCGCGAAGGCCGGCGTCGACCGGCAGGCGCTGCGCGCGGAGACGCCGGAGACGGGCGAGGTCCCCTTCTCCAGCGAGCGCATGCTGATGGCGACGTTCCACCGCCGCGCGGACGGATCGGCGTTCGCCGCGGTGAAGGGCGCGCCGGGGCGGACGCTGGAGCGCTGCACCCGCCTCGCCACGGCGGACGGCGAGCGGGCGGTGGGCGACGACGAGCGGCGCCGCCTCCGCGAGGAGAACGAGGCGATGGCCGCTCAGGGGCTGCGCGTGCTGGCGATGGCGTGGAAGGATGGCGTCGCGGCGCCGGGCGCGGATGCGCTGCGCGAGCTCACCTTCCTGGGCTTCGCGGGGATGATGGACCCGCCGGCCGAGGGCGTCCCCGAGACCATCCGCACCCTGCGCGACGCGGGGATCCGCACGGTGATGATCACCGGCGACCAGCGCGCCACCGCCGAGGCCGTGGGCCGCGAGCTGGGGATCGTCGCGGGCGGCGAGGGGGTGTTCGACGGCGCGGCGATCAGCGCGCTGGAGGGCGACGAGTGGCTGGAGTGCGTGCGCCAGGCCGGCGCGTTCAGCCGCGTGAGCCCCGAGGACAAGCTGCGGCTGGTAGATGGCTACCGCCGCGCCGGCGAGGTCGTGGCCATGCTGGGCGACGGGGTGAACGACGCCGCAGCCCTCCGCCGCGCCGACGTCGGCGTCGCCATGGGGCTGCGGGGGACGGACGTGGCCAAGGAGGCGGCGAGCGTCGTCCTGCAGGACGACCGCTTCGCCACGGTGGCCGCGGCGGTGGAGGAGGGGCGCGTCGTGTACGCGAACATCCGCCGCTTCGTCTTCTACCTGTTCAGCTGCAACACGGCCGAGGTGCTGGTGCTGCTGATCGCGGGGCTCGCGGGATTGCCGGCGCCGCTCCTCGCACTGCCGATCCTGTGGCTGAACCTGGCGACCGACACCTTCCCCGCCCTCGCCCTGGCCGTGGAGCCCGCCGACGCCGACGTGATGCGCCGCCCGCCGCGCGATCCGCGCGCCGCCATCCTGTCGCGGCCGTTCCTCCTCTCCGTCGGCCTCTACGCATTACTGATCACCGCGTGCACGCTCGGCGCGTACTGGATCGCGCTCGGAACACTGCCGGTACCGCACGCGCGAACGGTGGCGTTCCAGACGCTGGCGCTGGGGCAGCTCTTCCACCTGGGCAACGCGCGCAGCAGCTCGCCCGTGCTCACCCGCGACGCCATCACGCGCAACAAGTGGGCGCTGGCGGCGGTGATCGGCGTGCTCGCGCTCCAACTCGCCGCGGCATACGTCCAGCCGTTGCCGTCCATCCTCCGCCTCCCCACCCCGAACGCGGCGGACTGGCTGCTGATCGTCCCCTTCGCCCTCGCCCCCGCCGTCATCGGCCAGGCGATCAAGTTCCTGCGCGGCCGCGCGATCGAGTAGAAGAAATCACACAGAGACACAGAGAGAAAAGAGAGCCACGGAGAACTCCTCCGTGCCTCTCTTTTTGTCTCTGTGCCTCTGTGTGAAACCCTGCCGAATGCAGCCTTTTACACCGGGTCCCAGGCGATGCGTGCGTAGCGGGTGCCGGTAAAGCGCTCGTGCAGCAGGCGGAGCGCGGCGCGGCGGGCATCGGCCTCCGCCTCCACGTCGACCGGGACGGTGGCGCGGAGGCGGTAGCGCACGGCGAACTCCTCCACGATGCGCGGCGCGGGATCGGTGCGCGCCACCTCCACGATCTCCACGCGCGCGCCGGGCCAGATCTCCCCCAGCTCCTTCTCCACCTGGTGCTCCGCGTCGGCGATGCCGTACGCGGCGAGCTCCACCCGTCCCCCGCCCCGCACCGCCACCTCTCGGCGCACGTTCGTCAGCGCGGCGGCGCGATGCGGATGGTGTCGCCCGGCTCGGGCGTCGTGGTGTCGGCGGGCGGCGGCGCCACGGTGTCGACCGGCGGTGGCGGCGGCGCGGGCGGCGCCAGCAGCGCGTCGAGCTTCTGCTGCGCGATGGCGCGGTCGCGCTGGTTGACGCTGATCTGCAGGAACTGCCGGAGCGCGACCACGGCCCCCATGGTGTCGCCCGTGGCCAGCCGCGCGTCGGCCAGGTGGCTGTACGACAGGTCGTAGTTGCGGTCGAGCCGGATGGCGTCCTCCAGCAGCGTGGCCGCCTCCTCGAACCGGCCCAGCTTGATCAGCGCGAACCCCAAGTGGTCCTTGTAGTCGGCGCGCGTGGGATCGAGCTCCATCGCCTGCCGGAAGTAGTCCGCCGCCTGCTCGAACTGGTTCTGCTGCAGCAGCGCGCGTCCCTGCTGGTCCACGCGCGGCGCGTCGGCGGCGGTCAGCGTGTCGGCGTTGGTCGTGTCCTTCTGCGCCGAGTCGGGGAGCCCGGCCAGCGGGTTGTCGTCGGCGCCGCGGCCGCCCTGCGACGACGCGTACCACACGGCCGCGGCCGCGGTCACCAGCGCCAGCACCAGCAGCACCCACACCATCGGGTGCGTCCCCGTCCTCGGCTCGGGCTGGATGCGCCGGCGCGGAGGGGGGATCGCGGGCCCCGAGCGCGGCGGCACGCCCACCGGCGCGGGCGGCAGCGGGCGCGACGCGGCGGCCGCCCCCGCGCCGGCCATCGCCGCCGCGGCGCCGGCGACGGGGCGCGGGGCGAGCACCGTCCCCTCGTCCGCGGCCACGGCGGTGCGGTCGTCGTCCTCGTCCGTCGCGACCACCGGGCCGGACACAGCGGGGACGGCGGATGCGGCCGCGGTGCCCTCGATCCGCCGCAGCGCCGCCTCCACCGCATCGGCGAAGGCGCCGGCGTTGGGGTAGCGCGCGGACGGATCGTGGTCGAGCGCCTGCCGGATCACCGTCTCCACCTCGGCGGGGACGGCCGGGTTGCGCGTGCGCAGCGAGGGGAGCGGCACCGACTGGCCGATGGAGAGTCGGTTGCGGTCCGCCTCGGTGTACGGCTTCTCCCCCGTCAGCAGCTGCCAGCCGACCGCGCCCAGGGAGAAGACGTCCGCCGCGGGGGTGAGGGTGTCGTCGCCGCGCAGCTGCTCGGGGCTGGCGTAGGCGGGGGAGAGGGGCGCGCGGCCGTCGCGGGTGAGCGCGGTCTGCGTGTCTTCCTCGTCCACCACCTTGGCGATGCCGAAGTCCAGCACCCGCACCTGCACCTCGCCGGGGTCGCCGTCCTCGGCCAGGAAGATGTTGCCCGGCTTCACGTCGCGGTGGATGACGCCCAGGCGGTGGCCCACGTTGATGCCGCGCGCGGCCTGCTGCAGGATGCGCAGCGCGAGCGACATGGGCGGCGGGCCGGAGCGCTGCAGGCGGGAGGCCAGGTCGTGGCCGCGCAGCAGCTCCATCACGATGTAGTCCAGCCCCAGCTCGGCGTCGGTGCCGTAGTCGTAGACGGGAACGACGTTGGGGTGATGCGGCAGGCGGGCGGCGGCGGCGGCCTCGCGGCGGAAGCGGGCGCGCATCCGTTCGCGGGTCTCCGCGTCGGCGGCCACGGCGGTGATGACCTTCACGGCCACGGGGCGCCCCAGCCGCTCGTCGGTGGCGCGGTACACGGCGCCCATCCCGCCGCGCCCGATCACCTCCTCCACGCGGTAGCGGTCGCCCAGCACGCGCCCACGGAGCAGCGATTCTATGCCTGCCATCTCACCTGGCTCTGCGAGTCCGAGACGATGTTGTCGTTCCTCTGAGTGTCTGCGACTGCTGAACTGCCCGGATCTACGAAAAACGGCGCGGACGCGGCATCCGCGCCCCCCTCCCCGCGCTTCGCGCGACCCTCCCCCCAAAACCGACTGGGGGGAGGGTGAAGAAACGAGTTTCCCGCGAGCGCCGAAGCCAGTCACCGTGCTGAGGTCTCCCCCTCCCCCAGTCGGTTTTGGGGGAGGGGGCCGGGGGGAGAGGGCTTCCGCGCCGCGTAGGCGCCGGCGTCAGTTCCCCGCGACGATCCCAGTCCCGCCCGGTCGTCACCCGAACCGCGTGGCGTCCGGATCGATCTCCACCTCGCGCTGCCCCGCGTCGTCCGCCGCCTCGCGCGTGTCGACGATGCGCAGCACCGGGCCGTGCTCGCCGATCACCATCTCCGCGCCGGGGGCCACCCACTCGGTGTGGTTCATCATCAGGTCGCCCAGCTCCAGCTCGCCCTTGGCGTTGGCGCCGGGCACCTCGCGCTCGCCCACGTGCAGCGGGTTCAGCCCCACGTTGTACACGGTGAAGCCCACGCGGTCCCCCCGCGGCGCCCAGACCAGCGCCAGCTGGCGGCGGCTCACGTGCGGCGCGTCGGTGATGGCCACGTCGCTGCGCAGCGCGGGGTTGTCCGTCTGACGCCCCACCGTGGTCAGTGGCTTGGGGATGCCGAAGCGCTCCTTCTCCTCGCCCTCCTCGCTCTCGACCACGACCGCGAAGCGATCCGCCACGAAGCGCGTC
This sequence comes from Longimicrobium sp., assembly GCA_036377595.1. NCBI lineage: Bacteria > Pseudomonadati > Gemmatimonadota > Longimicrobiia > Longimicrobiales > Longimicrobiaceae > Longimicrobium > Longimicrobium sp. Next base: position 15,210 of record DASUYB010000068.1, read on the forward strand.
CCCGCCCCCGCGTCGGCGCCCGGATGCGCGGGCTCGGGCGGCGCCGCGATCCCGTCCAGCCGCGTGGCGTCGGGGTCGATCGACGGCCCGGCCGGCTGCTCGCGCGGCGCGGCGGGCGTGGGCGGCGGCGGCTCGGCGGGGCGCGGGGCGATCACCGTCGCGTTCTCCGCCGCCGCCGCGGCCACGGCGGAGGTGGACGGGCCGCTGGGGACGGAGGCGATCTGCGTGGCCGGCTCCGGCTCGCTCTTCCGGGCGACGAACAGCTCCGGCTCGGGCTCGTCGCCGCGACGGGCGGCCACGCGGAAGAGCGGCGCGCCGGGGTTGGGCGCCGCGCGCAAACGGACCTTGTAGAAGCGGTCGTACAGCGAGCCGTGGCGCATGCAGCTGTCCGTCAGCTCGCGCTCCAGCTCGGCCGCCACCGGCTGCACCGCCTCGGCCGCGTCGGGGCGCAGCGTCACCACCAGCGTGCTCTCGGGGAGCATCTTCTGGTAGCGGTCGGGGATGGCGCGCTGGTTCTCGCGGTCGATCAGGTCGCCCAGCGCCAGCTTGATCTCGGGCACCGCCTCGCGCAGCAGCGTGTCCAGCAGCGGCTCGGTGTCGGCGGCGGCGGAGCCGGGGAGGAGCTCGCTCATCGTCCAGTGGGGGTGCGGGGAGCCGGCGGCGGCGCGGGGGGCGCGGCGGGCGGCGCCGCCTTCGCGCCGCTGTCGGCCGCGGTCACCGGCAGCCGGCCCGCGGTGTCGGGCGGCACGCGCGCCGCCAGCGAGTCCAGCGAGGCGCGCAGCGCGGCCGCCTCGGCGCGCGCGGCGGTGGCCTCGCCCCGCGCCTTCGCGCCGGTCATCGCGCCGTACAGGGCGGCCACCAGCGCCACCACGGCCACCCCGGCGCCGATGGCGCCCAGCGGCGAGCGTCCAGGTCTCACGTCGTCGGGAGGGTTGAAGGGTCCGCGCCGCGTCTCCGCCGCCACGGCGCGCGGGCGATCGACGGTCCGGTCCTCGGACGCCGCCGCGGCGGCCGGGCGGCCGGGGCTGGGAAGCGTGGCCTCGCCGGCGGGCGGTCCGCCGTCGTCCGGGAGCACGCGCACCACCACGGCGGTGTAGTTGTCGTCCGGCCCACGCTCCTCCACCTTGCGCGAGATGGCCTCGCACGCGGCGGAGGAGGAGCCCAGCGCCATCGCGTCGCCCAGCTCGTCCAGCCGCATGGCCTTGGTCACCCCGTCGCTGTGGACCAGGAAGGTCCATCCCGCGCGGACGGGGATCCAGGTCGTGTCGGCCTCGCCGCCGTGGCCCACGGCGCGCTGCAGCCGGTTGGCGCCCGGGCTGTCGGGGATCTCGTCCAGCGCGATGTCGCCCGCCTCCCAGCGCGCGAAGGCCGGCGTGTGGTCGCGCGTCTCCAGCCGCACCACGCCGTCGGGGGAGCGGCTGATCACCCGCACGTCGCCGACGTTGGCCACCAGCCAGCCGACGTCGCCCGCGCGGTCCTGCGTCAGCGCCATCACCGTCAGCGCCGCGCCCATCCCCTCCATCTGCGCGGGATCGCCGCCGGCCGTCTTCGCCACCGCGTCGTCGGCCGAGCGGATGGCGTAGCGCGCCGCGTCGAGCGAGCGGATGGGCGCGGCGCGCGTCACCGCGTCGATCGCCGTCTCCGCCGCGACGCGACCCGCGCGCTGCCCGCCCATCCCGTCCGCGACGGCGACGAGGCCCAGCTGGGGGAATTTCGCGACGGAGTAGGCGTCCTGGTTCTCGGCGCGCGGGCCCTGCGCGGTGGCGCCGGCCACGTCGAACACCATCCCGTACGCCCGCACCGGCCCCGGAGATTCCACGCTCATCGCACCCGTATCCCGTCCGCCTCCGCCCGCGCCCGCTCCTCGGGCGGCGCCAGCACCTCGGCCATGCGCGTCTCCTCCGTCCTCCTGTGGCTGATCCCCGCGATCACCCCCACGCCGAAGGCGCTGGCCAGCAGCTTGGCCCCGCCGTGCGCCGCGAAGGCCGCGGCCACGCCGGTCAGCGGGATGATGCGCATGTCGCCCAGCGCCGCCAGCCAGAACGGCACCGCGATCAGCATCGACAGCCCGGTGACGATGCAGCGCTCGAACGCGCCGCGCTCGCGCACCGCGGCGGTCAGCAGCTCCACCAGAAATACGGTGTAGACGAGCACCAGCGCCACCCCTCCCGCCCATCCCCACTGCGCGGCCACCAGGGTGAAGAAGCCGTCGTCGGCCGCGTTGGGCGCCGTCTCGCCGTGGCCGCGGCCGGGGCCGTCGCCCAGCCAGTCGCCCTCCAGCACGTTGGCGTCGAAGAGCTTGATCTGGTGCACCTTGTCCGCCCACTTCTGCTGCTCCGCCGGCGCCATCGTCGACAGCTCGCGGTAGGGATGGTACGCCAGCCCCGCGCGGATCTGCGAGCGCGTGTCCGTCCGGAACACGAGGAGGACCAGGACGATCCAGACCACCCCCAGCAGCGCCGCCCACCATCCCCGCCGCGTGCCGACCAGCAGCATCGCCGCGAACGACGTGGCCAGCACGATGCTGAGCCCCAGCTCGTGGATCAGCAGGAAGGGGATGATCGGCAGCCCGCCGTACAGCACCAGCATCCCCAGTCTTCGTGGAGAAACCACCGCACCGGGACGCGCGAGGTTGTACGCGTCGTCCGCCAGCACCGCCGCCCAGGTGGCAACGAGGAAGGGGAGGAGGAGCTCCCACGGCGTGGTCCCCGCCACCTTCCCCGTGGCCCGCGCGCTCGGCACCATCGCCAGCCCGAAGAAGAGGAGCATGGCGGGGATGAAGACGATCAGCCTGCGGTCGCGGATCCAGCGCAGGAGCCACGTCTGCCGCGCGATCACCAGGTAGCCCACCAGCACGATCAGCGGGGCGATGAAGACGGGGAAGTAGGTCATCGCCTTGGCGACGAACCCCCGCGTCTCCTGTCCCACCGCCGTCTTGAAGGGATCGGGAAGCGGCGGCGGCGTCCCCTGGTAGACGACCTCCTTGCGCTCCTCCGAGTAGGCGCGGTCGATCGTCGACAGGCGCGAGCGCGTGGCCTTCAAATCGTTCGCGTGCGCCCGCGCGGCGCCGCGCGCCTGGTACGCGGGGTCGGTGAACGCCTGGAACTGCGACGGACGGCTCAGGCAGAAGATGATCACCGGGAGGACCACGATCCCCCACGAGCCGCGGTAGTGCGCCTTGCGGAGGACCAGGATCACGATCCCCCACGCGGCCAGCGCCAGCAGGTCGCGCAGGAGGATGCCGCCCGCGCCGGGGCTCGTCCCATGCACGGGCCAGACGCCCCAGATGATGGAGAGGTGGGAGAGGACGTAGAACACCACCGCCAGCAGCAGCCCCCACCAGATCGGCGCCGGGAACACGCGCCCCGAGGCCTCGGCGCCGGGGACGTTGTGCGGCCTGACGTGCACGGCCACGCCCACCGGTCCGCCGGCCGCGGCCGTGCCGCCGGAGCGGCGGCGGAAGACGTCGCGCAGCGCCATTACCGCCCTCCCCGGGTGAGCACGGAATCGGACTCCTCCGTCGGCCGGACCGGCGTCGCGCGGGGGGACGGCGCGACGGGGGCGGCGGAGTCGCCGCGGGACTGCGCCCGCGCCTGGAGCGCGGTCTGCTGCGCCATCCACCGCGTCATCATGGCGGCCACGGGGGCGGCGGAGTGGCCGCCCTGCCCGCCGTTCCGCAGGTAGACGGTGACGCTGTAGCGCGGCTGCCCGGAGGGGTCGAACATCAGCCCCGCGAACCAGCCGTCGGGGATGTGGCCGCGCTGCACGTCGGCCGTCCCCGTCTTCCCGCCCATCGTCCACCCGCTCCCCTGCAGGATGGGGAGCGCGCGCACGCCGGTCCCCCGCTCCACCACCTCGCGCATCGCCCCCATCAGCTTCTGCGCGGTGGCGGGCTTCATGATCTGCCGCCCCTCGATCCGCCGCCCCTCGCCCACCTCGCGCAGCCGGTCCTGCTCCAGGGTCACGGGGAGCATCACCCCGTTGTTGCCGATGGCCGCCACGAAGCGCGAGATGGCGATGGGGGTCACGTCCACCGGCCCCTGCCCGATGGCCGTCTGCGCCCACTCGAACGCGTTGTAGCGGCGCCCCTGCCGGAGCTTCACCCGCGCCGGCGGGGGAGTCATGCGCCGGATCCACCCCTCGTCTTCCGAGTTCCAGAAGTCCAGCGGCTGCCGCGGCGCCTCGGTGTCGTAGACCGCGAAGCCCATCCGCTCCATCCCGTCGATGTACGCCTCGGGCCCGATCCGGCGCCTGAGCTCCATCGACATCATGATCGCCTCGGTGTTGCACGAGACCACCAGCATCTCGCGCGGCGCCTCGAGGCTGGCGTACTGGTGGCTCTCGAAGTTGTGGATGGGACGGCTGCTGGCCGAGACCTTGATCTCCGACGGGCAGGGCATGCGCTCGTCGGGCTGGCCGCTGTCCCACCAGAGCGCGCTCAACGCGAGCTTGAAGACGGAGCCCGGCGGCGCGTAGCGCTTGATGCCGAACGGCGCCTGGCTGGCCGTGCCGCTGGCCGCGTAGGCGACCAGCGCGCCGCTCTGCACATCCTGCACGATCACCGTCCCCTGGAGCCCGGTCGCCTCGAGGAGGCGGTAGGCCTGGAGGGTGGCCGGCGCGCAGAGGGTGAGCTGCAGGTCGGTTCCCGCGGGGTGCAGCTCGCCGCGCTCGGCGAAGTTCAGCGGCTGGCGCAGGCGCTTCGTGAACACGCGCTCCACGGTGTAGTCGCGCACCTCGGCGCTGTCGCCGCCGCCCACGAGGTTCGCGCCCGCCTCGCCCAGCGGATAGACGCGGCGCACCTCGCCCTCGCGCACGGCGTAGCGGGCGAGGGCGTTGCCGTCGGTGCCGCTGCAGTCGCGGATCCAGCCGCGCACCTCGGCGCGGTTGATCTCGGCGAGGCGGGGATCGCCGAAGCGCGCGTACATCATCCGGCCGCGCTCGATCTCGTCGCGGTTCCACAGCAGCCGCGCGTGGCCGAAGGCGTAGAGGAGCGCCAGGAGCACCATCCCCAGCGAGATGCGCTGCGCCCACTGCTCGCGGCGCTCGCGCGTGGCGGCGATCAGCCAGCGCGCCAGCCCCAGCACGGCCCCCACCCCAAACAGGAAGAAGAGGCCGCGCAGGACGTAGTTGAGCAGGGTGTCGGCGACCACGGCGCTAGTCGACGCGGGCCAGGCGGAGGACGGTGTTCCCCATGCGCACGGTGTCGCCGGGGCGCATCTCCACCTCCTGGTTGGGTGCGATGGGCTGCTCGTTCACGAAGGTGCGGTTCTTCGAGTCCAGGTCGGTCACGTACAGCCGCCCGGCGACGGTGCGGAAGCGCGCGTGGCGGCCGGACATGTAGCGGTCGCCCAGCGCGAACACCCCCGCGTCGGGCTTGCGCCCCACCGTCATCTCGCCGTCGATGCGCAGGGGATCGCGCCACACCTCGGAGCTGACCACCTCCAGCAGCGCGCCGCGGACGCCCGCGCCCGGCTGGGCGAAGGGCGCGGGCTGCGCGAGCGGGGCCGGCTGCGGCGCGTAGGGCTGCGGCGGCGGGGCGCGCGGCGGCTCGGGAACCAGCGCCCGCTCGCCGCCCGCGCTGGCGAAGAGGCGCTCGGCCTGCGGCTGCGCCTCTTCGACCAGGCCCAGCGGCTTGACGAAGGCGAACTCGCGCTTGGTGTCGAGCAGCACCATCTCCACGCGGATCCCCGCGCGGGCGATGCCGTTGTCCTGCGCCCACTGCGCGGCGAAGCGGCGCAGGTGGTCGGCCTCGTCGCGCGCGAACATCCCGGCGCTCATCCCTTCGGGCACCAGGTCGGTGGACACGTACACGCGCAGGTCGGGCGCGGTGCGGCGGTCGGCGTAGCGCCGGAGCGCCTCGCGCACGCCGTCCTCGAGCTGCTGGCGCAGCGTGGGGCGAAGCAGCTTGCGGAGCGAGTTGAACATCGGGTGGTTCCCGTTCGGGTCCGTCCAGAGCCGCGCGGTGGGTGCGCAATTTCAGGACCGGTGCGGACGGCGGCAAGGAGCGGTGAGGGTGGGTACGGCGCGGGGGGTAGCGTTGTTTCGACACAGCCGCAGCGGTTCCGCCCTGCGGCGGGTTACTTGCCCGAACTAGAGTTCCTAACAACCAGCGGGCGTTAGCGGACGCAGCCGGATGGAGAAAAGGTGCCGCCACGATCCTGTGCGATATAGATTTCCTCAGTTCGACAGGCACACCGTAGCCCAACCAATTCTCTGGGATCTCAACATGACCGAGAAACTGAGTGATGCTTTTGGAGTGTCGAATGAAGCGTGGATCGGTGAGGGGGCGTTCGATGCCTTTGTAGAGATAGATTCGCGTTTTCATGTTGATCCCCATCTTCTCGCCGTATCGGCTGTTCCAGAACTGCAAAGTGCCTATACGACCTTTACTCGATACTTTGAAGAAATCATACGACTCTTAGACGCCGCTCAGACGCGAACTGATCCAATGTTCAGAACGGCTGTTCGCAAATTGGTGTTCCGGGAGATACCCGGGGTGGCGCTGGGCTATTCGAAGGGAAACATTTCCGGCAGTGGCATCGGGATTGGCCTCGCGAAAGGCATAGCCGAGACAGCGCAAGAAATCGTTGCGGCTGGCATTAAAGATCCTGCTATTTTCGAACTTGTCGGATTATTTGAGGAGGGAATCGGTGCGGATAGAATTAGCGATATGACTATCCACATCATCTTGTCAAACCTGATAGACTTCTCACAACGCGTCGCTCAAAACTTGGGCCTCCGCACGAAATCTTATAAATGGCGCGATGGTTTGGTCTCCCTCCCGTATCTGCCTCAACGGGGGCAACTTACTATTCTTGTCCCATATGATATTCTGAGCAGCCTTCCCGTTGCCTTGGATTGGGATGATATCGACCTGGTGAGTACCTATAACGAAGCGCTGCGCCAGCAAGTGAACCGGACTATCGGAGAAACTTGGAAGAGAGAATCCAAACGGATCACAAAGCGACAGTTACGCGATGCTCTCCTTCGCAGTCCTCAGACATTGAGATCATTCCTCGACGAATACAAGGGTCGCCCAGCGGATCATTACGACTTCGCTCGAGATCCTGAAGGAGAGTTGGTCTGGCATGAGATAGCGAAGGAGTATTCTAAACGGTTCCCGCTTACGTTTCGTGAACATCGTGTTGCGCCTGAGAATATCCTCAAAGTTGTAACCACGATCTGCGACCACTTTGCAAATCTTATCGAGGCCAACGGTCTGTTCCATGTCTTCTACAATGATGATCAAGAACTTCGTAATGAGCGTTTCGCTCAGTTACTCTTCTACGGGATTGCCGACGCTTATTGTGCCGCGAATAATTTTGATCTGAATCGCGAACCGAATGCTGGGCGGGGACCGGTCGATTTTAAGATCAGCCATGGATATGCGGCGCGGGTCAATGTAGAGGTGAAATACAGCTCTAACCCAAGGCTAGTTACAGGCTATCAAAAACAGTTGCCGATTTATGATGCAGCAGAGCGTACAATGCACAGTATCTATTTAATTATCCGAACTACTCAATCAACGGGAGCGATTGAAGCCGTTCTGCAACTTGAAACAAAGCAACTGAACGCGGGAATGCGTGCACCTAAGGTCATCGTAGTGGATGGACGATTCAAACCCTCGGCGAGCAAGGCTTAAACTGAGGGCACCCAATCTCGTGATGATCGTGCGACACCTCGCGGACGGTGCCTTGTTGCTGATAATGCTTTCCATCGCCCAACGGGCGCCGTGACCCGGTGTCTACCTTCGCACGCCGAAGTAATGCTTGCGCCATGTCGCGACCGCGGAATACTTAGCCGACGCGGGGCAGCCCCGTTCCCCCCGCGTGATGCCGCTGCACCGAAGGAGAAGCGCATGCGCACTCACGCACCCAGCCCACAACTGAGGCCGGGCGATCAGGCACGCGCCGGCGCGGCCGTGGCGCGGGGCCGGGTTGCGCGCACGGACGCGCGCGCAACGTCGGAAGCTGCCGCGCCAGGCGCAAAACTCGACTTCTCCCGCATCCCCGTGTACCCCGGCGGGGCGGCGATCCGGCCGATGCATCCCAGCATCGCGGCGGATCACGCGGAGCTGGAGCAGCCGCCGGTCCGCATCAGCGCGCGCGTGCCCGATTCACTGCCCGCCGCGACGCCCGCGTGGACGCGGAACGGGGAGATCACCCTCGGCCCCGCCGGCCTGTTCCTGCCGCCGCGGGAGCAGCGGCGGATGGTGCGCCACGAAGCCTTCCACCGGCTGCATCAGCGCATCGCACCCGTCAGCGACGCGCCGGACGCGCGCCTCCGGGCCGAGCGGCTCGCGACGCGCGCGGAGACGGGCGCGACCATCCTTCCCATCACGCTGCCGCCCGCGCCCGCGCTGCTGGCCTTTCCGCCGCAGGCGCATGCGCCCTGGGACCGGGTCTGGATCGGCGACAACGAGATCATCGGCGAAGTCACGGAAGGGGGTGTCGCCGCGCGCATCCGGCTGACCTACAGCGACATCGGGATCACCACCGCGCCGGAGTCGCAGACCTACCACTGCGGCAAGCACGATCCGGCGCCGATCCCCGCGCTGGTCAAGCGGATGCGGGGCGCCGCGAAGCAGGCCGCCGCGCTCAACGCCAAGATCCCGCTGGGCACCTACGCGCTGAAGACCTCCGTCATCGCCATCTCGAAGGGCGCGAACAGCTCCTTCCGCGTGTTCGGCGGCCAGGGCGTGCTGGTGATCAAGGAGGAAGATTCCTGGGAGGGCACCATCGCCCACGAGGGATCGCACGGGATCTTCTCCTTCCACATGGGCGATCGTATCAAGGGCGGTGCGCCCGATCTCCTGGCGCAGGGAGTCGCCGAGCTGTTTCTCGAGCTGGAGCAAACCACGCCGGTCTCGATGCCCACGGCCCCGTTCGATGCGAAGCACCTGCCTCCGCTGAAGGACGACGGCATCACCGTGACCAAGCCGGCGGGGCTGCTGATGGTGATGGACACCCTGTGGGCCGGCGGCGGCGGGCATCCGTGGGAGAACGCGGACGAGTTCTTCGCGAGCGCGTACGGCATGTATCAGCAGAAGTCCCTGTTCGACAGGATCGTGGCCCACTACGGCAAGGCAGACGCGAAGATCCCGCCGCTGGCGAAGAAACTGTCCGCGCTGCTCGCCAAGGTTGGTGATCCGAAGGCCCTCGCCGGGCTCAAGGCGCCGGCGAACACGAAGGCGGTGGATGCGGAGCTGAAGCGGATCCAGCCGACGCCGGGAATCACCGCGGGCCTCGACTTCTTCGTCGACCTGCTGCTCGATCCCACCAGGCTGCGCGGACCCACGACGATCTCGTGCCCCGGCGCCAAGCCGGCCGGGACCGGAACGGGGACGGGGACGGGGACGGGGAGCGGGAGCGGGAGCGGGAGTGGGAAAGCGAAGAGCGAGGACGACAAGCCATCGAAGCGTTGACGATCATGGGGAGACACGACCATGCTGCCGATCGAGAATGGGATGCAGGCCACGCTGGTCGCCTTCTACGGACCGAAGCCCGCGGAATTTCTGAAGCTCATCCGCAGCGCGCATGCACGGATCGCGGCAACGCTCGGCGACGCGTTCATTCCGTATGCGCCCGAGCAGGTGCACGCGACCATCGTGGGGCTGGAAGGACGCCGCTTCGCGGACCGGATCATCAACCAGAACTACCTCGACCATCGTGGCGAGATCCGGCTCGTGAACCCCCAGACCGTACTCATGTGGGCGCAGGGCCTAGAGCTGACGGCCATCGTAGTCCGCATCGGCGGGTATGCAGCCGCGCGCGACTACGGGTTCACCAGCCGCGGCCAGCATCCATACGAGCGCTCCTTCGCCATCCGCGGTGGCATCGCCGTGGCGATGGGATGGCCGGCGACCCCGCTTCGGCTCGACGAGATCCGCCGCGAGTTCGGCGGTATCGGCGCTCTCCACAAGGAGCACCGCGCCGAGCAGGACGTCGACGACGACTTCTATTTCGTCCTTGGGCGCGTGGACGAATCCGCCGGCTCCGACCTGATCGAGCGGACGCAGCGGGACATGCGGGAGTGGCTCGCCAGCACGAATATCGCCCTGATAATCGACCCGGCGGCGCTCTCGATCGTGGGCTACACCGATCCATGCCTGCCGCCGGAAACGTCGTGTGCGTTCCGGGTCGCGGACACTGCCCTGTCCGGCGACGTCCTGCTGTGCCTCTACCCGCCAGTATGACTGCCTTCCGCGCAGGATCCGTGGCGAGCCGGGCCCCGGGCGGCGTACGATGCGCTCCGGGTGGTAATTTCCCCGGCCGACGCATTTGACCTGCTCCTGTCGCGGCGACTGATCTCACAGACCTTCGATGAACCCGGATTGCGTGTTCTGCCAGATCGTAGCCGGCCAGAGCCCGGTGAGCGCGTTCTACGAGGACGACCTCGTGCTCGGGCTGATGACGATCGGACCGGTCACCACCGGGCACGCGATGGTGATTCCGAAGGCGCACTTCGCATCCCTCGCCGAGATGGACGAGGCGACGGGGCGGCACCTCTGGACGGTGACGCAGCGGACCGCCGAGGCGCTCCGCCACTCGGGCGTGCGCTGCGAGGGAGTGAACCTGTTCCTCGCCGACGGCGAGGCGGCGTTCCAGGACGTCTTCCACGTGCACATGCACGTCTTCCCGCGTTTCCGGGGCGATCCGTTTCGCCTGGTGGCGGACTGGGACGTCCATCCCCCGCGCGAGGAGCTGGACCGCGTGGCCGGCCAGATCCGCGCGGCTTACGATGCGCTCTGGGCCGGCAGTCCGCCGGGCTGACGGGCGGCATCCCCACCTCCGACTCCATCACTTCTTACGCGAAGGCGATGGTCTGGACGGCCTCGGGATGACGTCGTAGCGGACGATGCACCCGCTGGATCGAACGTACGCTGATCGGCTTCCGTCGAAGCAGTTCGCCACCGAAACGCCCACCAGTCCAACGGCGGTGATCGATGACGAGCCCCATCCGGACACACGCGCAGAAGCCGGCGCAATCCCAACCGGAGACGTCGAAGCAGCCGGAACGCAAGCGCGAGCGGCCGCCGTCCGAGCGCCGCGCCGCCGCGGTGCCGCGCGCGGCCGGCGGCGCCGGTGAGGGCTCCGATCCGCGCGCCGGATCGGCGCCGGCAGGCGGCGCATCGTTCGAGTTCGGCCGCATTCCCGTGCACGCCCGCGCGCCGCTCCGCGTCCAGCCGAAGCTGCGGATCGGCGCGCCGGGCGACGCACACGAGCGGGAGGCGGACCGCGTCGCCGAGCTGGTCGCGCGCATGCCGTCACCCGACGCGCCGGGGAGATCCGGGGAGCGGGGTGATCGGGCGTCCGCGACCTCCGCGCCCCACGCCGCGGGGATCGCGGGCTCGGCGGGGCGGGCGCTGGACGCGGGGAGCCGGGCGTTCATGGAGTCGCGCTTCGGCCACGACTTCAGCCGCGTGCGCGTGCACACCGACGCGGACGCGGCGCGCGCGGCCGACGCGGTGCGGGCGCGCGCCTACACGGTGGGCCGCGACATCGTGTTCGGCCGCGGCGAGTACGCGCCGGCCAGCGCGGAGGGGCGCAGGCTGCTGGCGCACGAGCTGACGCACGTGGTGCAGCAGCGCACGGCGCCGGGGCTTCCGTCCCCCGCCGCGGCGCCGGTGGAGACGCGTACGGCCGGCGCAGAAGCCGTGCTGCAGCGCAGCGCCATCGCCACGTGGACGAACGCGTCCGACGCGGAGCGGCTCGCCACGCTCTCCGAGTCGCGCCAGAAGAAGTACCGGAAGCAGCAGGACCGCATCGCGCAGGGGAAGACGGTGAAGAAGCCCATCTCCCTGCCGCCGCTCGACAAGATCCTCACCCTCACCGCCAACTACCACCACTACGACCAGTATCCCACCCCCGAGGGGCCGATGCTGCTGTTCGACAAGGAGATCATCGAGGGGGTGCGGAAGCAGTTCCGCATCGGCGGCGCGCCGGACTTCTGGCCGGGGATCAAGTGGAAGAAGCAGGACGGGACCCTGGTCGACATCGGCGTGCGGTTCAACATCTCCTTCATCGAGCACAAGCTGAACCCGGGGTCGCCCGACTGGGAGAACTATCTCGGGAAGAGCATGGCGAAGGACCCCGCGGTACAATCCGATCCGAAGGAGAACCTGCTGATGATGCGGTCGATCGACGAGTTGACCGACAAGGACATCGACATCCCCGCGCTCATGGCCAAGGCGAAGAGCATCGGCCTCTCCAACTTCGTCTTCGACCCCTCCACCACCACCGTCATTTACACGCCCTCCGTCAGCGGCGGCGCGGTGCAGACGCTCGCCCTGCCCGACCAGGCCCTCACCGTCATCAAGCTGATCCGCGAGGAGGCCAAGCTGCAGGGCCTGGACGAGAAGCTGAAGAACGACGTGCTCGGCTACGCGGGGGAGTGGGCGGTCACCTTCGACCGGGAGAAGACGGCGCCCGCGGAAAAGAAGTTCAACACCTACGCGCCCGTGAGCCCGACCGCGAAGCTCACCCCGGGCGAGAAGAAGATGCTGGGCCGGACGACCACGCTGCGCTACTCCCTCGACGAGCAGCGCCGGCGCATGGTGGCGGTGGTCACCCACGAGATCGGGCACAACATCGGGATGGCCCACTCGGACTTCGGGATCATGGGAAAGGACGCGGAGACGGAGATGTGGCACCAGCAGCAGGTGACCACGGGGCTGATGGAGGTGAGCGTGGAGACGCGCCTTCCCGACCTGGCGCACGAGAACGTGCAGCTGCTGGTGCACCGCCTCCAGGCGATGACCAACTACGTGCTTCCCGTGCTCGCCGCGAACACCGCCGCCGAGAAGCCGCAGCTGCAGGACTTCACCGACGTGCCGGTGGACAAGGTGAAGGACCTGATGACGAACAAGGACTGGAAGAAGATCTTCGACGACGACCTGTACGCGTCGCTGGTCGCCGTCCCCTACACCAAGGCGCGGCAGGACGAGATGCTGGCCGCGGGGCAGCTCACCGCCACCGACCCGGGGATCATTGACGCCGCGATGAAGGCCCGCGGGCGCCTGACCTACGACGACTGGACGAAGCTTTCCGTGATCGCCCAGACGAACATCGAGGCCGCCACGCTCAAGCTGATCGGCGAGGCCTCCGCCGGCGTCACCTACTTCGCCTCGGCGACGGAGCAGACCGCGTACTGACGGGGGTGATGAAGATTCGCGCGGCGATCGCCCGCTTCGTGCGCGGGTTGCTGCGGTCGTCGAAGGCCGCCAACGCCCGGCGGATGCGGCGCCGCGGCGAGGACCCGTCCGCGTTCGCCATCCGCGACGCGCGCGAGGACGAGATCCCCGCGCTCGCGCGGCTGCACGTAATCACCTGGAACGACACCTACCCCGGCGTCCGCCGCCCGCCGACGGTGGCGCTGCGCGAGCGCCAGTGGCGCGAGAAGTTTGCGGCGGCCGAGCCCGGCTGGTTCTGCCTCGTCGCCGAGCGCGGCGACGGGGAGCTGGTCGGCTTCGCGCAGGGGAACCGCTACTCGTCCGCCGACCAGCCCGACTATGCCGGCCAGCTCAACAAGATCTACCTGCTGCGCGAGTACCAGCGCCTGGGGCTGGGCCGCAGGCTGATGGGCCACGCTGCGCGGCGGTTCCTGGCCGACGGCGTCGGCTCGATGCTCCTGTTCGCGGACGAGGGGAACCCGTCGCTGCGCTTCTACGCGGCGCTCGGCGGCGAGAACCTGGTCGCGCCCGACGGCACCGTCAGCCCCGCCAACTTCGGCTGGAAGGACCTGCGCGCGCTCGCGGAACGATGCCCGGTGGAATTCGATTGATGCATCCACGCCGAACCCAAGCTGACGTCATCCTGAGGCCGGTCAGACCGTAATCAGCGTCTGCGCAATCGTTTGCAGGCCGAAGGATCTATCATCGCGGCAGCACGAGATTCGGGGAGACGCACCAATACTTCACCCGGACTTGGATAACGATGACACCGTCCTCGGCATACACGCGCGTTTCATTACGCGAAGATGTCATTCCGAGTCGTACACCGCGCTGCGCGCGACCACGGAGGATGAAAGTCATAATCGCCTGCGCCACAACGACTTAGGCGATCTACTTTCTATTCAGCGGCGCCGATGCTCCGAGCCTTCAATCGCGCTGATGCCGGCGGCGCCCGAGGAATCTGTGGTATGCGTCCGAGCGACAGGCGGCCTGTGGCTCGGGAGCCGGCCACAGATTCCTCAGGCGCCACGGCTTCGGCATGGAGGACAGGGCGGCGCAGCGCCTTCGGAATGACATGCCTCTGCCTTATTCCTTCCTCCAAATGCACAGTCGATCCAGAGATTCGGTGAGGTACCTGCGCCTGTCCGCTTTTTGTTCGCCGGACGTTGTTGGGGGTGCGAGCCAGCGGACGTCCGCGCCGCGTCCGGACCAGCGCCACGCATCACCCTCCGCTGAACCATGATCTTCCACGCATCGAATCATCGCCGCCGCGGGTCCATCGCGGCGCTGTTCGTTGCGGCGCTCGCCATCGCGGGCTGCCGCGACCTCACCGGCGCGCTGCCGGAGGAGGGGCCGCCGGACGAGCTGGTGTTCTCGTTCGGCGGATTCGGCGTGGGCTCGACAACCATCGAGCTCCACGGCGACTCCGTGGTGATCACCCACACCCCGACGGACTTCCTGCCCACTGTTCCGCCCCCGCGCGTCAGCCGGGTCCCGTCGCCCGACGAGTGGCGCGCCTTCTGGGATGCCGCCCGGCGCGCGGGCGTGCACCGCTGGCGCCACGAGTACAGGGCCGAGGGCGTGGTGGACGGATCGGGGTGGGACCTGCGCATCGTGTCGGACGGGCGGACCCTCGAGTCGAGCGGGAGCAACGCCTATCCCGACCAGCTCGGCCGCGAGCACGAGCTGGAGATGACGGAGGCCTGGTTCGCCTTCCGCCTCGCCCTCGAGACACTGGCCGGGCAACCGTCCATCCTGCCGCGAGACTGACGCGGCGATCTCCGGACGTCGGATCGACAACGGGAGTGCGGGGCCGGCGCGCGAGTCTTGCGCGCGGCCACGCACTCCTGTCACTTTCGCCCCCTGCGGATGCGATCTCCACCCCCCGACGAGGACGGCGACGTGAGCCCGAACAAGCAGACCGTGCAGACCTACATGGAGGCATTCACCCGCACCGACCGCGCGACCATCCTCTCCTGCCTGACCGACGACGTGGAGTGGGTGATCCCCGGGATGGTGCACCTGCATGGCAAGGACGAGTTCAACGGCGAGATCGTGAACGACGCCTTCACCGGCAGCCCGGACATCACCGTCACCCGGATGGTGGAGGAGGACGACGTCGTGGTCGCCGAGGGACGCGTCCGCGCCTCGCGCAAGGACGGCGGCACGCTGCACGCGGTGTTCTGCGACGTGTTCGTGATGTGCGATGCGAAGATCCGCCAGCTCATCTCGTACCTGATGGAGGTGAAGCCGGACGCGGGCTGACCCGCCGTCTGTCCCGGCTCGGCCGGCGCGCCTTTTGTTTGCTTGTGGTGCGGTGGACTCCTCCCTATCTTCGGGACTCCTTCGGGTGTGGACGGCGAAATCGACGGTCGCCGGACGCGCTCTTTCCACTCCCACCCAGCCGGGAAGGACCGATGGCCATCACCCAACGCATCGTCCCCTGCCTCTGGTTCGACGACCAGGCCGAGGAGGCCGCACGGTTCTACACGGGGATCTTCCCCAACTCGCGCATCCGCACGACGACGCACTACGGCCCCGCGGGGTTCGAGATCCACCAGCGGCCGACGGGGAGCGTGATGACGGTGGAATTCGAGCTCGACGGGCAGGCGTTCACCGCGCTCAACGGCGGGCCCATCTTCACCTTCAACGAGGCGGTGTCGCTGCAGGTGATGTGCGAGACGCAGGAGGAGATCGACTCGTACTGGGAGAAGCTGGGCGCCGGCGGCGACCCCAACGCGCAGCAGTGCGGCTGGCTGAAGGACCGCTACGGCCTCTCCTGGAGGTGGTGCCCAGGGGGATGGAGGAGATGCTGGCCGACCCCGAGTCGCCCGGCGCGCAGCGGGCCATGAACGCGATGCTGCAGATGAAGAAGATCGACATGGCCACGCTGCAGCGCGCGTACGACGGCCAGTCGTGAGGGTGAACGAAGGAGGTGCGGGATGAGCGACACGATCCAGCCGCCGGTGGCCACCGCGCAGATGATGATCCGACGCCCCGCCGCGGAGGTGTTCGCGGCGATGGTGGACCCCGCCGTCACCACGCGCTTCTGGTTCTCGCGCGGCAGCGGCCGCATGCAGGCGGGGCGCCGCGTGCGGTGGGACTGGGAGATGTACGGCGCCGGCACGGACGTGGACGTGAAGGAGCTGGAGCAGGACCGGCGCGTCCTGTTCGAGTGGAACGGCCCGGACAATCCCAGCCAGGTCGAGTGGAAGTTCGAGCCGCTGGGCGACGACCGCACGATGGTCTCCGTCCGCAACTGGGGCTTCGGCGGCGACGCGGACGCGCAGGTGCGGGCGGCCGTCGACTCCGCGGGCGGCTACGCGTTCGTGCTCGCCGGCCTCAAGGCGTTCCTGGAGCACGGGATCGAGCTCGACCTGATCGCCGACCACGCCCCCGACGCGCTGGTCGAGGGCTGGGCGTCGCGGTCGCGGGAGTAACGTCGGTTGGCTCCACACGCCCTCCGGATCGACGTCATCCTGAGGCCGGCCACACCGTCGTGTCGTTGTGGACGATGGCGGCAGGCCGAAGGATCTATCGCTTCGGCCGCACGCGAGCCGAGGAGAACGCGCCGAAGCTTGACCCGCATCTGGAATGGGTGAGATCGAGATAAAGGTCGAAGGATGGACCGACCCGCCGCCGGACCGCGAGGTGCGTCGGTGGACGGGCCAGATCGTGCAGGTGATGGTCGATCCGCCGCGCCAGGAGGGGTGGATCCCGCTCGGCGCGTACCTCCGCTTCGCGCGCGTGCTCCGCGTCGAGCGGCGGCCGTGGTGGCGCCCCGAAGCCTGCCCGCGCTGCGAGGCGAAGCGTCCGCGCTTCCGCCTGCACGTGGAGTGGGAGAGCGGCTACGACGAGCCGGATTCCGGCGGCGTGATCTGCGAGGCCTGCACCTCCGGCCGCGTCGTCGAGGGCGGCGAGCTCGTCACCTTCGGCGGCGACGACCTCGGCGAGATGGAGGTCTCGTGGTCGCTCGATCTCCAGCCGTGACGGCCACGGCGGATTCCTGGAGACGCGAGCCGTTCACGAACGGCGTAGCGCTCCGTTACCGTGCCTCGTTCGACGAGGCGGAATTCGCGCGGCTGCGCGAGGGGCTGGTACCGGTGGTGATGGAGGACAAGTGGTTCGTCTACTACGACGAGCCGTACCTGTTCTTCCATCGCAGCTGGACGGGACTGCCGGTCTACCGCATCGAGTTGAAGGTCACGCCCGCCGGCGCCAAGGTCGTGGAAGCGCTCTGGTCGACGCAGCTGGCCGACGCGCCCGGCGCGGACCTGGAGTACGAGGCGAAGCTGCTGGACTTCCTGCTCCGCAATCTCCTGCTCGGCCAGTCACGGCCGTTCCCGCGCCCCGCGGGCCTGGTCGAGCCGATGCCGGGCGTGTTCCAGCATCACGTCTCCGGAACCGGCTACCCGGAGTCGCCGCCGCGGCAGGATAAACGCCTTCACAAGCCTTGGTGGCGTTTCTGGTAGCGGGCCGCGAATCGAATCTCGAGAGGCACGTATGGAGATCCGGGCAGCGGTGCGGAACCGGGGGCTGCAGCACACCGACCGCGTGGCGGAGGTGCACAACACCCTCCGCGCCGGCACCGCCGTCGAGCTGCAGCCCGCCGGCAGCTGACGCGCATGGGCATCCCGCTCACCGTCTTCACCCTCCACTGCTTCGCCGGCGTGAGCTGCGCGCACTATCTGCTGGTTCGCGTAGAGCAGCCTGAGTACAGCAACGCTGACGAGGGCGACTTCCTTCGTGCGGTCCTTGTGGCCGATGCCAAACGGGAGGCGCTGGTGCGCACCTATGAATCCGGCGTGCTGGCGAGCGAGTGCCCTGCGTCGCATGAGATCGGACTGATCGGCGAGCTGCAATCGTATCCGGTCGGTGAGGAGCTCATCGACAGCCCGGGCGGACGCTTCGTGGATCTGTGGGTCGCGGAGACGCGGCACGGCGCGCCGTGGGTGGTGATGGGCACCGCCGCGGATGAGGATGCCTTCTGGCGCGAGGTCGACGCCGACGAGGACCTGGCGAGTCTCGGCCCCCTTCGTCCGGCGGTTAGATGGCGCGCCTTCTTCGTCGCGGAGAGTGATCGCGCGGTGGCGCACGACGAGTGATACTGCATCCATCCCGCAGTTCTCCGCGCCTCCGCGTCTCCGCGTGAGCCAATGCAGTTCTCGGATCTCCGGGGGGAATCGCACGATGCTGGCGCACGAGGAAACAGCGCGTACATTCGTTCCCGGTTCGTCCACCCTCCGCGGTACTCTCCAGCCTGCGAGGTCGCCATGACGAAGCTCGCGCTCCTGCTCCTTCCCGCGCTCGCCGCATGCTCCACGGCCACGACGACGGCCGCCCCGCCCGCACCTCCGCCCGCGATGGCGGCATCGCCCGGCACCTTCCCGGCGGGCACGTACACCGCCACTCTCGTCGACGCCGACGTCCCCGCCTCCGCGCCGGCGGACATGCGCACGGGGATCGTGGGCCCGTGGGAGGTCACGTTCGACGGCAACGGCCACCTGACCGCGCGCTTCAACGGCAACGTGATGGTCGAGGGCCCGTACACGATCAACGGCAGCCAGATCAACTTCGGCGGCGATGACACGGGCGAGTACGCCTGCCACAGCGCGGCTACCTACAACTGGCACGCGGCGGGCAACGAGCTCCACTTCCAGAAGGTCAACGACAGCTGCGACGGCCGCGCCATGGCGATCACGTCGCACGCATGGACGAAGCGTCCATAAGCACTTCCCCGAGCCTCGCGTCCCGACCCGGTGGGACGCGAGGCCGTGATCCCCGCGACATCCTCTCCCCGCAGCCCCTCCCGATCTCCATGCATCGACCGATCACCGCTTCGCTGCTGGTGCTTGCTTCTCTTGCCGCGGCGCCGCGCCTGCGCGCGCAGGACGACGCGCCCGCGTTCCCCACGACGTCCGTGCCGGCGCGCGCTGCGCGGGTGGCGGCGTTCGTGCCGCGCGGCTGGGCCGCCGCCGCCGAGGTTTCCGGCGACCTGAACGGCGACGGCCGCCCCGACCGCGTGGTCCACCTCGTCCCCCAGGGCACGTACTATCGCCCCGGCGCCATCACCGCCGCGCCCGAATCGCAGGCGCTGCTGATCCTGCTGGCGGACGGCGGCAGATACCGGCGCGCGGGGCTGGCGACGCATCTCCTCCAGGAAATCGTGCCGCAGTGGGGGTTCGAGATGAACATCCGGCGCGGCGTGCTGATCATCCGGCAGAACTACGGGATGACGGAGGTGATGGACGTCACCCACCGCTTCCGCCTGGACCCGGCGAACGGGCGGTTCCTGCTGATCGGCGCGGACCGCTTCTTCTACACGCGGCCGCAGGAGGCGGCGGACTCGCGCAAGGTGAGCGAGAACTACCTCACCGGCGTGCGGCTGATCACCATCGGCCACTTCGACGACGCCGGCCGCTACAGCGAGCGCGAGCAGCGCGAGACGATCCCGCGCACGAAGACATACTTCGACGACATCGTCGAGGACGACGAGGGGTGATCGGCGGCGGCGGAGGAGCACCGGATGGAAATCTCATCTCGACGTGAGACGATGAAGTACAGGCTCGCGATCTTCGACTTCGACGGGACGCTGGCGGACTCGTTCCCGTGGTTCCTGCAGGTGCTGAACGAGGCCGCCGACACCTTCGGCTTCCTCCGCGCCTCCGACGTGGCCGACTACGACACGCTGCGCGGCCTCCACGCGCGCGACATCGGCCGGCGGCTGCAGGTGCCCGCGTGGAAGCAGCCGCTCGTCGCGCGCTGGATGCGGCGGCGGATGGCGCGCGACATCGGCACCATCTCCCTCTTCCCCGGCGCCGGCGAGATGCTGCACCGGCTGGACGCGGCGGGCGTGACCATCGCCATCGTCAGCTCCAACTCGGCGGCCAACATCCGCCGCGTGCTGGGGCCCGCGAACGCCGGGCTGGTGCGCTTCTACGGCTGCGGCGCGTCGCTGTTCGGCAAGCGCGTCAAGCTGCGCAAGGTGCTGCGCGACAGCGCGATCACCGCGGCCGAGGCGCTGTGCGTGGGCGACGAGGTGCGCGACCTGGAAGCCGCGCACGCCGAGGGAATCGCGTTCGGTGCCGTGGCGTGGGGATACACGCACGCCGACGCGCTCGCCGCGCACTCGCCCGCGGAGATGTTCACGCGCGTGGAGGAGATCGCCGAGCGGCTGGCGGACCTCCGCGCCTCCGCCGCCTGATCGCCATGGGCGAGATCGAGATCCGCAGGCTGGGAGAAGGTGACGCGGCGGTGCTCGGCCGCGTGCTGCCGGACGTCTTCGACCACGAGATCGATCCCGCGGCGGCCGCGGCGTTCCTTTCCGATCCCCATCATCACCTCGTCGTCGCGATCGAGGACGGCGCGGTGATCGGCTTCGCGTCCGCGATCGACTACTTCCACCCCGACAAGCCGCGGCCGGAGCTGTGGATCGACGAGGTCGGCGTCGCCCCCGAGCGGCACGGGCGCGGTGTCGGCAAGGCGGTGGTGCGTGGGATGCTGGACGTCGCGCGCGCCATCGGCTGCGGCGAGGCGTGGGTGCTGACCGATCGCGACAACGCCGCGGCGATGCGGCTCTACGCCTCCACCGGCGGCGAGGAGTCCGACGCGGTGATGTTCACATTCTCGCTGGACGAGGGCGGCGAGCGCTGAGCATCGGATTGTGCATTTCGAGTTTCGCATTCAGGATCACACGGAGGAAACGGAGGGAACGGAGGACTGACAGAAGTTCCTCCGTTCCCTCCGTTTCCTCCGTGTGATGCCCATTCTGTTGGGGAATTTCGGAGTGCACAGTCAATCGACCGAAGGGTACCAACATTCTCCCGGCGAGAGCGACATGGATGACTGGAGAGGAGCGGTATGGCGGCAGTTCGGCGCCGCCATCGACATGCTGGAGAACGCGGTCACCGCGTGCCCGGACGCGCTGTGGAACGACCGCTCGCGCCGGCCGGAGTTCTGGTATCTCGTCTTCCACACGCTGTTCTACCTGGACCTCTATCTCTCCCCCGCGCTCGAAGGGTGGGCGCCGCCGCCGCCGTTCACGCTCGGCGAGCTGGAGGACGGCATCCTCCCCGAGCGCGTGTACACGAAGGACGAGCTGCTCGGCTACCTCCGCTTCGGCCGCGACAAGTGCCGCGAATCCATCGCCGCCCTGACGGACGAGGCGGCGGGCGCGATTCGTGGCTACGGCTGGCGCGACATGAGCGCGTTCGAATGGCTGATCTACAATCTCCGCCACGTGCAGCATCACACCGCGCAGCTCAATCTCCTCCTGCGGCAGGAGACGGACGCCGCGCCGCGGTGGGTCGGGCAGACGCAGGCGCCGCTGCGCGACGGCGATCCATCCCCGTCCCCTTGACCCGCGAGGACGGGCCGCGCAGGCTGTCACGCTCCACGCAGGCCGCATCACCACTCGACGCGGAGCCGCCATGTCCATCTCCGACCTGCTGCTGCCGGAGCTCGAGAACGAGCTCGCCACCACCCGCCGCGTGCTGGAGCGCGTGCCGACCGAGAAGGGGGAGTGGAAGCCGCACGAGAAGTCCTTCCCCATGGGCCACCTGGCCCAGCTCGTGGCGCGCCTCCCCAGCTGGGTGCCGATGACGATGAGCCGCACCGAGCTCGACATCTCGCCGAAGGAGGGGCCGCGGTTCCCCGGCTACTCATACGAGACCACCGAGACGCTGCTGGCCGAATTCGATCGCAACGCAGCGGCCGCGCGCGAGACGATCGCGAAGGCGCGCGACGAGGACTTCGATGTGCCGTGGACGCTGAAGAAGGGCGGCGAGGTGGTGATGACGCAGAGCCGCTACCAGATCCTGCGCGGGATGGTGCTCAACCACCTGGTGCACCACCGCGCGCAGCTTGGCGTCTACCTGCGGCTGGTCGATCTTCCGGTGCCGCAGATGTACGGCCCGACGGCCGACGAGGGGAAGTAGCGGAGATGACGGAGGTCGCCGCGGGCGACGCGCGCTTCGCAGGCTCGGTCCCGGAGATGTACGACCGCCATCTCGGGCCGATGCTGTTCGCGCCGTACGCGGCGGAGCTGGCGGCGCGGCTGCGTCTCCCGCCCGCGGCCGCCGTGCTCGAGGTGGCCGCGGGGACGGGGATCCTGACCGAGCGGCTCGCCGCACTCCCCGGCGGCGCGTCGCTCACGGTGACGGACCTGAACGCGCCGATGCTGGAGATCGCCCGGCGCAAGCTCGACGGCGCCGCGGCGGGGCGCGAGGTCGCGTGGCGAACGGCGGACGCGCTGGATCTGCCGTTCGCCGACGGCTCGTTCGACGCGGTGGTGTGCCAGTTCGGGGCGATGTTCTTCCCCGACAAGCCGCGGGCAGCACGCGAGACCTTCCGCGTGCTGCGGCCCGGTGGGGAGTGGCTGTTCAGCGTCTGGGGCGCGCTGGGCGACAATCCCCACGGGCACGTGACCTACGAGGTCGGCGCGCGCTTCTTCCCCGACAGCCCGCCGGAGTTCTACCGCGTGCCGTTCAACTTCCACGATCCCGGCGCGCTGCGGCGCGTGGTGATGGAAGCGGGATTCGCGGAGCCGGAGATCGTCACGCTCGATCGCGTCGCCGAAGCCCCGTCCGCGATGGATGCGGCAGTCGGGCTGGTGCGCGGCAATCCGCTGATCGACACGATCCGCGAGCGCGGCACCGTCGCGCCGGAGGAGATCGAGCAGGCGCTGGCCGAGACGTTCGCGCGCGAGTTCGGCGACCACCCGCTGCGCCTCCCCACGCGCGCCCGCGTCGTCTCTACCCGCCGTCCGGGCTGATGCGTCTCCCGCGCGCGCTCACCCTCGCCGCATCCGCGCTGGCGTTCGCGGCGACGTCGGCGTGCGCGCAGCGCGGCGACGGGATGTCGGTCAGTCGGGAGACGTTCGATGGCGCGGAGTGGATCGTCGCGCGCGCGGACATGCATCGCGTGCGGCTGCGGATGCTGTCCGCGGGTGGCGCCATCGGCTCGTATCGCCAGGCAGAGGACGCGCTCCGCCGCCGCGGCGAGCGGATGCTGCTGGCCACGAACGGCGGGCTGTTCGACGGTGGCCCCATCGGCCTGCACGTCGAGGACGGGCGTGTCGTCCGCGCGCTGAACCTCGACACCGTGCCGCCGGCGGGGCAGAAGCCGGGCAACTTCTACTATCTCCCCAACGCGGTGCTGTACCAGGACCGCGCGGGGAACGTGGCCATCCGCGACGCGCGCCGGATGCACGGCCGCGAGTCCTCCGTCCGCGACGGCACGCAGTCCGGCCCCGCGCTGCTGCTGGACGGCGCCGTGCACCGCGTCGCGCGGCCGCCCAACCGCGGCGTGGCGCATCGCAACCGCCTGGCCGCGTGCGTCACCGGCCCGCGCGAGCTGGTGATCGTGTTCGCGCGGCAGCCGACGACGTTTCCGCAGCTCGCCCGCTTCCTGGCCGGCCTCGGCTGCCGCGACGCGGTGTTCCTGGACGCCAACGTCCCCGGGATCTACGTCCCCGGCGAGCGCATCGACGTGGCGCCGCAGAGCTTCGCGGGAATCCTCACCCTCACCGTGCCGAGCGATGACGCCGCGCGCCCGTAGTCATCCGTGCCGACGTCGGTTGCGCGGCCGCCTCCCTCAAGGAGGGCTCTTCCCATGAAGATCCAGCTTTTCGCGATCGCGATCCTCCTCGCCGCGCCGGCGCGGGCGCAGACGCCGCTCGCGGGCGTGTGGGAGGGTACGTCCATCTGCCTGGTGAACCGCGGCGTGTGCCACGACGAGCACGTCGTCTATCACATCGCCGCCGCGGCGCCCGCGGACAGCGCGGATTTCACCATCACCGCGAACAAGCTGGTGAACGGGCGGGAGGAGGATATGGGCACCCTGCGCTGCCGCCTCGCCGGCCATACGCTCACCTGCCCGATGCCGCCGCAGTTCCGCCCCGGCACGTGGTCGTTCACCCGCCACGGTGACGCGCTCGCCGGAGGGCTCACCGCGCCGGACGGCACGCGCATCCGCCGCGTCGACGTCCGCCGCCGCGGCTGAGGCGTCCGATCCCGCGCCGTCATACGTTCATCTCCTCGTCCCCCGTTTCCGACCGAACCATCGATGGAGATGAAGATGCGGCGACTGCTGCTGGCGGCGGCGATCGTGCTCGCGGGATGCGCGCGGACACAGGCCGGCTCCGCGCCCGCGCCGTCCGACGTCTCCGCGCTGGAGCAGGAGCTGGTCGCTGGGGTGAACCGCTATCGCGCGGAGAAGGGGCTGCCGCTGCTGCGGCCGAACGCGCGCATCGCCACCATCGCGCGGCGGCACAGCGAGGCCGCCGCGCGGGGCGAGACGCCGCTTTCCGACGGGCAGGGGCGGCTGCGCGCGCGGGCGGTGTCGGTGAGCATGCCGGTGCAGACGTGGGCGGAGGACGTGGTCGAGGGCCGCATCCCCGCCGCGGCCGACGTGGCGCAGCGGCTGACGGAGCGCCTGATCGCCACCGGCCGCGCGCACCTCGAGGACGCGCAGTTCGAGGACGTCGGCATCGGCATCGCGCGCGACCCGGCGGGCACGTACTACCTCACCCAACTGCTCATCCTCTCGCGCGGCGGCTACCAGCGGCCGTAGCCAGATCAGATCTGTCATTCCGAGTCGTACACCGCGCTGCGCGCGACCACGGAGGATGAAAGTTATAACCGCCTGTACCACAACGACTTAGGCGATCTATTTTCTATTCAGCGGCGCCGCTGCACCACACTCGCGTCTACGCGGTTGCCGGGCGGCGCCCGAGGAATCTGTGGCATGTGTCCGAGCGAAAGGCGGCCTGTCGCCTGGATGCCGGCGATGGATTCCCCGGGCTGCAGCCGACGGAGGGGTCGCATGGTTCGGTCTGGCCGCCCTCGGAATGACAGTCTCCTGTCGGGACGCAACGTCCGTCCGATGAAAGGCGCGCGATGCAACTGCTGCGGCACCTGCTCAGCATTCTCCTGCTGCCGTTCACGGTGACGGTGATCGTGCCCGCGTGGCTCGTTCGGAGCGCAGGTGGGGTGCGTCTCGGGTGGCGCCTTCCGGGCGCGGGAACGGGGCTCGCGGTCGCCGCCGGCGTGCTGCTGATCCTCGGCGGGGTGGCGATGCTGGCGCGCACCATCGCGCTCTTCGCCACGCGCGGGCGCGGCACGCTGGCGCCATGGGATCCGCCGCGGCGCCTCGTCGTCACCGGCGTCTATCGCCACGTGCGCAATCCGATGATCAGCGGCGTCATCGCCATCCTCGCGGGCGAGACCCTGCTCTGGGGGCTGCCGTCCGTCGCCTGGTGGGCGGCCATCTTCGCCGCCAGCAACCTCATCTACATCCCCCTGCTCGAAGAGCCCATGCTGCGCGACCGCTTCGGCGCGCCGTACGACGACTACCGCCGCAACGTCCCGCGCTGGGTCCCGCGGCTGCATCCGTGGACGCAGGACCAGGAGCCCTCATGACGCCACCGACGGACCGCCGTGCGCACCTGCTGCTGATCGAAGGCGTCACGGGCGTGGGGAAGAGCACCGTGCTCGACCACCTGCTCCGGCGCCACGTCACCGGCGCGCCGCAGAGGAAGCTGCGGACGGTGCTGCACCTGACGCAGGCGCACACCTACGGCCCGCTGGCGCCGGCCGAGGACGCCGGCACGCTCACGCGCGAGGCCAGCCTCGCGCACCTGGAGCGCATCGTGGCGATGCTGGAGTGGCTCGCCGCGACGGTGGCGGACGAGGCGGTGCCGAAGTGCTTCGCGCTGGTCGACGCGCTGCACCTGACCCATTGCGTACGCCCCGGCGTGCTCGAGTGGAACGACGTGGCGCCATTCGACGCGCGGCTGGCGGCGGCCGGGTGCCGGCTCCTGCTGCTGGACGCGAGCGACGCCACCATCCGCCGCCGCTCCGTGGCCGACCGCGCGGAGACGGAGTTCATCCGCGGCTACGCGCTGCGCCGCTTCGCGCCCGACCTGGCCGGCCTGGAGCGCTGGTTCATCGGCGAGCGCGACCGGTTCCGGGAGATGTTCGCGCGCTCCGCGATGGAGAAGCGCACCCTCGCCGCGGAGCTCCCCGAAGAGCACCTCGCGGTGGCCGCGTACGAGTTCTGGCTGGGCGACGCGGCGCGATAGGCGCGGCGCTTTTGGAATCATATTACTTCCGGCAATGCAGTTGATCCGGAGATTCAGTTCAGTCCTCCGTTCCCTCCGTTCCCTCCGTGTGAAATAAAAACGCCGAAGAGCCGGGACACCCGTCGTCTCGGCTCTTCATCTTCCTGACGCTTCCGAGAAGCGCGGGACGTGAACGGCAACGAATCTCAGTCCGCCGCCATCGGCTCGGGAAGGCGCGCGTCGTCGGCGGGGGAGAGGGCGCGCGCGGTGTAGGTGTCGTGGAAGGCGCGCGCCTCCTCCAGGTCGGCGGGGCAGAGGAAGGCGGGGCCCAGCGCCTCGGCGCCTTCCAGCGCCAGCGCGAACAGGTCGCGCGCCGCCGCCGCGATGCGCTCGTCGCGCAGGCCGGCGCGGCCGGCGTGGGCGAGCAGCGCGGGGTCGGGCGCGCCCACGATCTCCCGCGCGGCGGCGAACGACGGCTCGTGGTAGCACAGCCCGCCCAGGAGCACCACCGGCGCCGCGTACCACTCCGGCGGCACCGCGTCGGCCGAGCGCACCTCCACGAACCCCTTCGGCCGCACGTCGGGGAAGAGGGTGGTCAGGTGCGTGTGCCAGTCCTCCATCTCCACCACCCCCCGCTCGTTCCACTCGCCGAACGTCGGCCACCCGTCGTGGTCCTGGTGGATCAGGATCGCCGGCGCGTCGAGCGCGAACTGCAGATACTCGGGGACGGGGTCGGCGGCGCACGCGAAGATCCCCGTGCGGCCGCCGTCCAGCTCGCGCCAGACGCGCGCGCGGAAGCTGCGCTCGCCCGTGTCCTCGCCGCGGTAGACGGGCGAGTTGGCGAAGACGGCGACGAGGTACGGCGTCAGCGCGTTCAGGAAGCGCCACCGCGCGGGCGCGTCGGCGCCCCAGTCGAGGTTGCACTGGAAGGCCGCCGTCTGCCGCATCATCCGCGTGCCGCCGGTGCCGCAGTCTTCCAGGAAGCGCGTCAGCCGCACGTAGCGCTCGCCGGGAAGCTGCAGGGGGATGTCGCCCACCGCGTTCACGGGGTCGATCCCCACGCTCAACAGCTCCATCCCCTCGTCGCGCGCGGCGTCGATCAGCGGGCGGACGACGGTGCGCAGGCTCCGCAGCAGCGCACTCGCGGAGCGGAAGGGCGGCGCGCTGAGCTCGATCTGCCCGCCCGGCTCGAAGGTGATCGTCCCCCCGTCCGGCAGCAGCCAGTTGGGCATCCCGTAGACGGAAGCCGTCTCCTTCCACGCGTGCCGCTCCGCGAAGCGGCGGAGGAAGGGGAGGGTGGAGAGGCCTTCGGGCGAGATGATGGGGACGATGGCGCGCGTCTCCGTGTCCACCGGGATCAGCTCCACCTCGGCGCCGATGGACGGTGGGCGGAGCGACCGCCGGCGGCCGCCGAAGGCGTTGTCGCGGAGATCCGCGGCCAAGGCGCCCGGCTCCAGCATCACTCCGCCGCGGCCAGGAGGATGGCGTACAGCCCCTCGCCGTCCGTCTCCCACGCCGTCAGTCGCATCCCCGCGCCGCGCAGCATCTCCTCCACGCTGGCGCGGTCGTGCTTGCAGGAGATCTCGGTGCGGATCGTCTCTCCGGCGTCGACGGTGAACACGCCGGCGCCGGGGATGGTGACGGTCTGCGCCTCGCGCGCCACCAGGTGCATCTCGATGCGGTGCGCGGCGGTGTTGTAGAAGGCCAGGTGGTCGTACGCCGCGGGGTCGAAGTCCGCGCCGGCCAGCGAGTTGACCACGCGCAGCATGTTGCGGTTGAACTCCGCCGTCACCCCCGCCGCGTCGTTGTAGGCCAGCTCGATCACCTGCGGATCCTTGCGCAGGTCCACGCCCATCAGGAACACGTCGCCGCTCCACATGCGGTGGCGCACGCGGCGGAGCAATGCGACGGCCTCGTCCGGCGCGAAGTTGCCAATGGTGCTTCCCAGGAAGGCGTGCAGCACGGGATGCGGCAGCTCCGGCGGCAGCGCGAAGTCCGCCGTCATGTCCGCCACGACGGGGATCACGTCGAGCGTCGGGTACTCGGCCGAGAGGCGGAGCGCCGTCGCCTCGAGGAAGTCCGCGCTCACGTCCACGGGAACGTACGCGGCGAAGCCCACCGCGTCGCGGATGGCGTCGAGCACGATGCGCGTCTTCTCCGCGCTCCCCGCGCCCAGCTCCACCAGCGACTTCGGCTGCAGCGCCCAGATCCACTCGGGCATCCACCGGCGCAGCAGCACGCGCTCGGTGCGCGTCAGGTAGTACTCGGGGAGGCGCGTGATCTCCTCGAACAGCTCGGAGCCGCGCTCGTCGTAGAAGTACTTGGGCGGCAGCTCCTTCTGCGGACGGCCCAGGCCGTCGCGGATCTCCGCCAGCATTCCCGCCGCGGCGGGCGAGAGCGTGTCAGTCATCGCGCACGATCCTGAAGCCGCTGAAGATCTGCCGGCGGATGGGATAGTCCCAGTTGCGGAAGGTGCCGCGGATGGCGCCCGGGCGAGTGGCCCAGCTGCCGCCGCGCAGCACCTTGTACTCCGGCCCGAAGAAGACTTCGGAGTACTCCTTGTACGGAAAGGTCTCGTAGCCGGGATACCCCGCGAAGTCGCTCGACGTCCACTCCCACACGTCGCCGATCATCCCGTAGCAGCCGATGGGGCTGAGGTTGCGGGGATACGCGCCGACCTGCGCCGTCTCGAAGGCGAGCTGGTCGAGGTTGGCGTCGTACGCGGTCGCAGGCTCGTCGCCCCACGGGTAGTCGCGCTTCGCTCCCGTCGCCGGGTCCCACGACGCGGCGGCCTCCCACTCCTGCTCCGTCGGTAGCCGCCCGCCGGCCCAGCGCGCGTACGCGTCGGCCTCGTACCAGCAGACGTGGCAGACGGGGCGCTGGGGATCGACCTCCATCTCCCGGTCCATCGAGCGCGTCATCCACGTTCCGTCGTCCTCGCGCCGCCAGAACTGCGGGGCGAACAGGCCGGCCTCCTGGCGGTGCGCCCACCCGGCCTCGGTCCAAAGCTCCGGGCGGTCGTATCCCCCGTCGTCGATGAAGCGCTGGTACTCGCCGTTGGTCACCGGCCACGCGCCGATGCGGAAGGGGCGGAGGTCGACGGCGTGGCGCGGGCGCTCGTTGTCGTAGGCGGCGCCGCGGTCGCCGGTGCCGATTTCCACCCGCCCGCCGGGGAAGCGCACCATCCCGTCCCCGTCGGCGGCAACGGGGCGGCCCGGCGGCGTGGCGATGGCGCGCGGGGCGCGGTAGAAGGGATCTTCCTTCAGCTGCAGCGCCTGCAGGATCGTCTCGTTGTGCTGGTACTCGTGCTGGAGCACCATGCGGTACACGTAGCCGCCGCGCAGCAGCGGGTCGTCGCCGCGCGGGGCGCCGCCGTTCTCCAGGTGGCTGAGGACGCGCTGCCGCGTCTCGGCCATGTTGTCGAGCGACGCGCCCAGCCCGGGAAGCTGCAGCTGGCCGCGGACGGAGCGGGGGTTCTCGCACGGGTTGAAGATCCCCGGCATCTCGCCGAACTCCACGGGGCCGGAGAGGTTGCGGACCAGCCAGAGCTCCTCGAAGTGCGCGATGTGCCCCAGGTCCCACACGATGGGGCTCATCAGCCGGTTGTGCTGCGCCATCAGCTCCGCCTCGGGCACGGAGCCCACCAGCAGGAGCGTACGCGCGCGCGCATCCAGCAGCAGCTCCGCGATTTCGCGCGGGGAAGGCGCGTGGGTGGGGGTCATCTACGGGCGTGGAGGAGGGTTTCCGCGCGGACCGGCCGGGTGTAAGCTACGTAAGGGCCCACGGGTGCGCCACGAATCCGGCGCGTGCGAATGCCGCCGGTGCAGCGGCCACCGATGCAAGAAGCCCGCCGGGGACCCGAAGGTATGCAGAAGGCTGACACCTTGTTTACCCGACGGTGACGGTTCGCGCGCAGGGTGTTGCGGGCGAATGGATTCGCGGCGACAACTGCACAAAGTTCGCTCTCCGCGGACTCCCGGGCAGAGATCCGCGTGGAGGTGCCGTCCTCCGGCGACCGCGGGTGAAACCCGCGGCTGCAAAATCGGGAAGTCCGCCTTCGCGGACTCGCGAGGGCGGCGTCGTTGTGCTGCTCCGCATCGGTTCACCCGATCTCCACCTCGCGGGTGATGGGTTGCCGATGTTCGTGTTCGCAGCCCGCGAAGGCGGACTTCCCGAGGTTCCAGTGGCAGGCTTCAACCTGCCGGTATGCAGAATCTGCACACATTCACCCGAGGATTCGCGCGATCACCACCCCGCCATCCCCACCCCTGACGCCCTGATCGTATCGTTTGCAGGTTGGAGTCGGCGCGGGCGCTGCTGGTTACACGCGGGATGATACGGAGCTGCGGGCGGCGGCGGATCTCATCTCCAATCCTGGTCTTCCGATGACGGACGGACGGGTGGTGCTGGCGGCGGAGGGCGTGCTCAAGCGCTACGGCGAGGCCGCGGCGCTCGACGGCGTGTCGCTCGAGGTGCGGGCGGGGGAGTGCGTGGCGCTCGTCGGCGAGAGCGGGTCGGGGAAGACGACGCTGCTGCGCTGCTTCAATCGCATGACCGAGGTCGACGCCGGCACCGTGCGCGTGGACGGCGACGACGTGGCCGCGCTCGATCCGGTGGAGCTGCGGCGGCGCGTGGGCTACGTGCCGCAGGAGGGTGGGCTGCTGCCGCACTGGACGGTGCTGCGCAACGCCGCGCTCGTTCCCTGGCTGCGCGGTGACGGGCAGGCGGAGCGGCGCGCGGCCGAGGCGCTGGCGTGGGTAGGGCTGCCGGCGGAGCGCTTCGGCGGAAGATGGCCGCGCGAGCTTTCGGGCGGGCAGCGGCAGCGCGTGGCCATCGCGCGGGCGCTGGCGGCCAGCCCAAGCATCGTGTTGCTCGACGAGCCGTTCGGCGCGCTCGACGCCATCACCCGCGCGGAGCTGCAGACGGCGTTCGACGCGCTGCGCCGGCGCCTGGAGACCACCGCCGTGTTCGTCACCCACGACCTGCACGAGGCCGCGCTCCTGGCCGACCGCATCGCCGTGCTGCGCAGCGGCCGCATCGAGCAGGTGGCCGCGCCAGCCGAGCTCCTCGCCGCGCCCGCGACGGACTACGTGGGCGACCTGCTGGCGCGGGCGCGGATGGTGGCGGCGTGATTCCCTCCCGCGTTTCCGCGCGCCCGGCGATCCCCGGCGCGGCCGCGGCCGGCCCCCTCCCCCGGCCCCTCCCCCGCTCCGCAGGGGAGGGGAGAACTCAGTGCTATCCGCAGCGGATTCTGCGGAGCCCTGCCGCGCGCGCGGGGACTTCGTCGGCGCTGAAGCTGGTAGTCCGCGAAGGCGGACTTCGTGTGGTTGTTGCAGCGATTTCAATCGCCCTGCTAGCCCTCACCGCACCCCTCTCCGCGCAGCCATCATCATCCCCATCCCCCGCGACCTCCCGTCCGGTCGTCGTCGCGTCGAAACCGTTCGGGGAGAGCTACCTGCTGGCGGAGATGTTCGCGCAGGTGCTGGAGGCGCGCGGCATCCGCGCCGACCGCCGCCTGGGGCTGGGCGCGACGGAGATCGCGTTCGGGGCGCTGCGCACGGGGGCGATCGACCTCTACCCGGAGTACACGGGGACCGGGCTGACGGCCATCCTGCACGAGGAGCCGCGCGGCGACGCGGGCGCGGTGTTCGGCCGCGTGTCGCGCGAGTTCGAGGCGCGCTGGGGGGTGCACTGGCTGCCGCCGCTCGGCTTCGAGAACACCTACGCCATAGCCGTGCGGCGCGAGACGGCGCGGAGGTACGGGCTGCGCACGCTCACCGACCTGGCGCGGGCGTCGCCGCGGCTGACGGCGGGGTTCACGCCGGACTTCATCGGGCGGCCGGACGGGCTCCCCGGCCTCACGCGCGCGTACGGGCTGCACCCGCGCGAAGTCCGTTCGCTGGTGCAGGCGGTGAAGTACCGCGCGCTGGCCGAGGGCGCCGTCGACGTGGTGGACGGCTATTCGACCGACGGGCTGCTGGCGAAGTACGACCTCGTGGTGCTGGAGGACGACAAGCGCTTCTTTCCGCCGTACGAGGCCGCGGCGATGGTGGGCCCCCGCCTCTGGCGCGAATCCCCCGCCGCCGTCGCCGAGCTGGCGCGGCTGAGCGGACGGCTGGACGTGGCGCGGATGCGCGAGCTGAACCGCCGCGTGGAGGTCGACGGCCAGCCCGTCGCGCGCGTTGCGTCCGATGCGCTTCGGGAGATGAGACTGCTGCAGGGCGCCGCGTCGCCCCGCGCGGCGGCGGCGGATGCGACGGCGCGCGACGCGTCGCTCGCGGCGTACATGTGGGCGCGGCGCGGGGAGCTGCTGCGGCAGGGGCTGCGGCACCTGCTGCTGGTGCTGCTCTCGCTCGCCGCCGCGGTGGCCGTCGCGGTGCCGCTGGGGGTGATGCTGGAGCGGACGCGCGGCGCGGCCGAGGGCGCCATCCGCGGCGCGGGCGTGCTGCAGACCATCCCCAGCATCGCCCTGCTGGCGTTCATGATCCCGTTGCTGGGGATCGGGGTGGCACCGGCGCTGGTGGCGCTCTGGCTGTACTCGCTCTACCCCATCCTCCGCCACACCTACAGCGGCGTGCGCGACGCCGACCCCAACGCCGTCGAGGCCGCCCGCGCGCTGGGGATGAGCCCCGGCCAGGTGCTGCGCCACGTGCGCCTTCCCCTCGCCGCGCCGGCGATCATGGCCGGCGTCCGCACCGCCGCGGTGATCGACGTGGGCACGGCCACGCTGGCCGCGTTCATCGGCGCGGGCGGCCTGGGCGACCCGATCGTGGCGGGCCTCGCGCTCACCGACACGCGCATGATCCTCTCCGGCGCCATCCCCGCCGCGCTCCTGGCGCTGGGGGTGGACGCCGCGCTGGGCCTCGCCGAGCGCGCCGTCCGCCCGCGAGGGATCGGGTAAGGCCGGGGGACGCATCCCGGCGGCGGCGCGCGATCTCCCGCACGCCGCCGCCGGGATCATCCTAAGTACCGCTGTAGCCGGAGCCGTAGAGGTTGCGGGTCCAGGACTGCGACGTGGAGCAGTACTCCATCGTGGCGGCAGCCCACCAGTAGCTGTTGGTGGAGCAGGTCCACGGCCACTCCTCCCGGAACTCCGAGACCTGCACGGGGAAGGTGGCGGCGCCGTGGAACTCCGTCTCGCCGTCCACCAGCCGCATCCGGACGGTGTAGTCCGCGCCGAGCGGGGCCAGGGGCAGCCCGCCCACGAAGTCCTGGTCGTAGTTGAAGTGGTACACGAACTCGTTGCCGGACCGGTCGTCCCAGACGCGCATGTAGCTGACGGAGTGGTAGGACACGTTCGTGGACATCCGGCTGTACCACGCGTTGGTGAAGGGGAACTCGCCCGTGTGCGTGCACGCCGTCACCAGCACCCCCGTGGCGCCGTCCGAGCCGTAGCCGCAGAGATCGCCGCCGTAGTCGTAGGTGAGCGCCAGCTCGTACGCGCCGGAGACCACGGGCACTCCGCCGGACTCCTCCTCGACCTCCACCCGGGGAAGGCGGCTCATCCCCTTCTGGATGTAGCCGCTGGCCGAGGTGGTGCGGTTGGCGTAAACCGACCGCGTCTCGTCCCCGTATTCGTTGCCGCTCTGGCTTCCCACGCTGTCGCCGAACGTCCAGCTTTCGCGGGAGCGACGGTAGCTGTTCCCCTCGCTTCCGCTCACCACCGCTGAGTAGACCAGCTCGTTGCTGGTCTCGACCTCCACCTCCGCCGACGCGCTGTTGTCGGCCGGGTCGTCGTCGCGCGGCCACGCGCCGCCCAGCCGCACCTCCACGCGGTGGGTGCCCGCGCTACGGAAGGTCGGCCAGAAGAGGCAGGTGACCGCGTCGCCCGCGTCCACCCAGACCCCCTGCGCCCAGTCCTGGGCCACGCCGTCCAGGTACAGCTGGCAGCTGGTCACCGCGCCCAGGTCGCCGTTCGTTTCGGCCACCGTGGCGGTGACGAGCGCCGATCTCCCCTGGCGCACCCGCGCCGGCGCGGAGAGGTCGCGCACCGCCAGGTTGGGGCGCCGCCAGACGGTGCCCGTGATGGTGGGCACGTCGGTGCGGTTGCGGTCCGCGCCCGTGACCGTCGCCATCACCTGGAGCTGCGTTCCGCGCGCCAGCCCGCCGACGGTGGGCGAGGCCACGCTGCTGTCCGTGAGCCCGGGGCCGTACACGCGCGTGCCGATCATCCTCCCGTCGGGGGTGAGCGCCTTCAGCTGCAGGTGGGTGATCACGGGCCGCTGCAGCCAGTCCTGCGCGAACGCCCGCACCTCCATCTCGGTGCTGCCGTCGTGTCCCAGCAGCGCCTGCACGGCGAGCGACACCGAGCCGGAGCGGCCGGTGGCCGGGTGGTGCCCCAGGTCGCGGTACCGGACCGTGTTGGCGATCAGCGCCGGCCGGCGGAGGGTGGATGCCGTGGCGCCGTCGTGCCGCGGGGCGGGCTGCGCGATGCGAGAGGCGGTGGGTGCGTCGCCGCACGCCGCGGCGGCGCACAGGAGCAGGGGCAGGACGGGGGTGCGCCGGAGCGCGGTGCGGAGCGGGAGGTGCATGCTCGTGTTCCATGAAACAGGGGTGGGCAGCGCGTTCCGGGTGGGCCGCCTCGCGGAGCTGCGATGGCGGTGGAACGCGAATTGGCGCCCGGGGCACGGTGCGTGCCGCCACGTGTTTCCCGTCCGTAAGTGCTTCGTGTTGCAGAAGGGTAGAGGATGGAGAGGCGAAGATTGGATGGATCTTCATCCCAACAGATCGGGACGTATGCGCCCCAACTTTTGTTCCTTCGATGGGACAGCCCCCCGGAAAAACGGCGGCGGCGCGGGGGGATGGGACCCCCGCGCCGCCGCTTCTCCTGTCTATCCGCGCGTCAGGCCGCGCTGCGGGCGAAGTACATCAGGCTGCCGCCCTTGATCATGTTGATGACCCGGGTGCGGTTGGCCATCGACGTGGCGGGGCAGCCGTTGCTGCGCCCCTGGATCACCGCCTTGTCGTGCACGTAGTCGGCGCCGTGCACCACCACCGCGCGCACGCGCAGGTTCGAGTTGGTGTCCGACAGCCCGTCCAGCCGCAGCGAGAAGCCGTGCTTCCCCTCGTACGTCTCGGCCGTGCGCACGAATCCCAGCGAGCTGCAGTTGGAGCCCGGCACGTTGCTGAACTTGTGCGCGATGCCGTCGTGGTCCGGCTCCGAGCCCACGCCGTTGGCCATGTGGAACGACTCCACCTGCCCCGTGGCCATGTCGACGATGTGGAAGCGCGCCACGCTGGAGCTCTGCGAGTAGTCCAGCACCGAGATGTGGCCCTTGTTGGGGAACTTGTCCTGGTGCGCCTGGAAGAAGCCCAGCGCCTCGGCCAGCAGCTTCTTCGGAACGACGCCGTTTGGATCGAGATGCGCGAACGGCGTGGCCGCGATCTCCGTGATCCCCACCGCCGCGGCGGGGAACTGGCCGGGGAGCGCCGCGGCCTCGGCGATGCTCTCGGCGGACGCGGCCTCGAGGTCGCCGCCCTCGAGGAAGTCGAACGGATCGGGCAGCTTTTCCATGGTGTGCCTCCGGAAGGGGGGAACGGGGGTGCGATGGTGGGATGACGGACCGTGCGCGGGGACGGTGGAACGCGCGGGCAGCCCCATCAAGATGCACGCACATCCGTTTCCGCGAAATGCTCTTGCGTCGCAGTGGGGGATCGTACCGGCGGGGTGATACGGCCGCGCGCGGCCTCTCCCCTGGACGGGCGCGAAAACTTCCCATCGCCTCGCGCGTAGTCACCCTGCGCGGCGCCGCGGATCCGCTTCCGGGGTATGGAGATGGACGGAAGCTCGGATCTTGCCACGCTGGCGCGCCGAGAATCACCCACGACGAAACGCACCACACGGAGCAGGAATGGCAAACGGCTGGCGTGAGCTGTTCTTCGGGCCGCAGCCCGAGCAGTCGGGGATGGTGGAGCCGGTCGTTCCCCGGCGCACCTTCGCGGACGTGATCCTGCCGCCCAGCACGCGGCGGCAGCTGGACCAGGCGCTGGTGCAGATCCGCAAGCACGACGTGCTGTTCGGCGACTGGGGCCTCGGCGAGCGGCACGACACCGGGCTGGGGCTGGCGTTCAACTTCGCCGGGCCGCCGGGCACGGGAAAGACGATCTGCGCCGAGGCCATCGCCCACGCGCTGGGGAAGAAGCTGCTCGTCGTGCGCTACGCCGAGCTGGAGAGCCAGTGGGCGGGGGTGACGGGGAAGAACGTGTCGGCCGTGTTCATGGCGGCGCACGAGGGCGACTCGGTGCTCTTCTTCGACGAGGCCGACGCCATCGCCAGCCGCCGCTTCACGCAGATGGACCAGGGCTACCAGCGCGAGGCCAACTCCGTCGTGAACGTGCTGCTGCGCGAGGTGGAGGAGTTCCAGGGGGTGGTGATCTTCGCCACCAACCTGGCGGCCAACTTCGACCCGGCCTTCGAGCGGCGAATCCGCACGCACATCCTGTTCGAGATGCCGGGGCCCGAGGAGCGCGAGAAGATCTGGCGCTCGCAGATCCACGCGCGGAAGACGCCGCTGGCCGACGACGTGGACTTCCGCGCGCTGGCCGAGCGCTACCCCGGCAGCGGCGGCGACATCAAGAACGCGGTGCTGAAGGCCGCGCAGGCCGCCATCGCCGAGCCGGGCGAGGACGCGCAGAAGCGCATCACCCAGCACCACTTCCTGCAGGCGATGGACGAGGTGCTGTCGGCCAAGCGGGTGATGGACCAGTCGCTCTTCGGCGCCGCCGCGGCCGCGTCGGGCCTGCCCATGCCCTGGAGCGCGGATGGCGCCTCGGTCGCGGGGGCGGACGAGCTGCGCGACGACGTCTCCGCCCTCGCCGCGCGGCTGGTGGAGGTGGAGGACGCGCTGGTGACGGTGCCCGAAGCGCTCAAGCGGATCGATGCCGGCCGCGGCGAGACGCAGCGCCGCCTGGAGCAGCTCGCCACCACGGCCGAGCAGGAGCGCGAGGCCGCGCGCGCCGTCCTGGCCCAGCACCAGGCCGCCTGGGAGCGCCGCCTGAACATGGTGCTCGCCGCGGCCGCCGTCGCCGTCGTGCTGGCGGTCGTCGCGATCGTGCTGGCGGTGATCGGATAGCCTGCGTGGGTTGATTGCTTCTGCCTTACAACCTCTGCCGTACACGAGGTGTGCGATGCGCCGAGTAGCCGAGGAGTGGTGGACGCTGCAGAACCTGTCTGCGATCGAGTTTCGCAATGGCGTCACCGGCCGGCGTGCTTCCGTGCGCGGTGGTCCCGACGTGTGGGAGACCGTAATGGTGCAGCGCGATTACGGAGACGATCGTGAGGGGCTGTACCAGCACTTCAGCTGGTTAGCTCCTGGAGATGTGGATCAGGCCCTGACCTACGCCGAGAAGTTCGCCGTCAGCATCGACGACCGCATCGCGCAGAACGAGCGTGTAGCGGGTGAGCTTGCGCAGGCGTACTCCACGCGAACGGGCCGTTTGACCGAGTAAGCAGCCGATCGACGCCACGATCGGAGTCTTCCCAAGATCGAGGCTGACAAACCCTACCGCCCGATCTTCTCCTCCTGGGGGATGAGGGACTTGTGGATGCCGATGGCGGCGCGGGTGCCCTCGTACGCGGCGCGGATCACCAGGCGCGTGCCGGGGGTGATGTCGCCCGCGGCGTACACGCCGGGGACGCTGGTGGCGAAGTCCTTGTCCACCTGCACGATTCCCTCGTCGTCCACCTCGCATCCCATGTCCTGCGGCAGCGTCGATCCCGGCCCTGTCGCGACGTGGAAGAAGAGCGCCTCGAACGCCTCGCTGGTGCCGTCGTGGAAGCGCACGCGCTCCAGCTTCCCGTCCGCCCCCTCCAGCGCCGTCACCGCCCTCTGGTTCACCCCGATCCTGTGCTCCCGCAGGGTCTCCAGCGCCTCGGCGGACATGTCCCTGGGATGGCTGTGGGTGAGCACGGTCAGGTCGTCGGTCCACGTCAGGAAGTAGAGCGCGTACTTCGCGATCGACTCGCCCCAGCCGATGATGGCCACCTTCTTCCCGGCGATCGACGGCCCGTCGCAGTCCGGGCAGTGCCAGATGCTGCTGCCGTAGAAGTCGTCGAAGCCGGGGATCTCCGGCTTGATGTCCTTCAATCCCGTCGCGAAGAGCAGACGCCGCGCGCGGAAGACGCGGTCGTCCAGCAGCGTCACGCGGAAGTCGTCCTCCTCGCCCTCCACCGTCCTGACCACCGCCGCTTCGAACTCGGCGCCGGCGTTTGTGGCCTGTTGCCGGCCGATGGCGCGCAGCTCAAGCGGGCCCGGCTCGTCGACGCCGAAGTAGCCGTGCACCGCCCACGTCTCCTTGTTGCGCGGGTCCTGCGCGTCGAACAGGCGCACGCTGTGGCGATAGCGCGCCAGCCAGAGCGCGCCAGCCAGCCCCGCCGGCCCGCCGCCGATCACGATCACGTCGTACTCTGGGGATTCCGGCATCCCGCGATCCGTCGAAGGTGTGACCAAGGTCCGTTCGCCGGGGTGCAATCGCCGCGCCGGGTGGGGAGCGCAATCGGCACGGAAACACGAATCCCCCGGAACGCCTGGGCGGGGACGCGCCGGCGCTCCGGAGGACGGTTCAGCCGCTCGGGACGGTCAGCCTCAGCAGGTGCCCGTGGGACAGTTGAGGGGGGAGCCCGTGGGACAGTAGGTGGTGCAGTTCGGGTCCGTGGGGTTGCACGCCCCGCACGTCTCGTACATGCAGGTCAGACCGTCGAGCGTGGGCATGCACTGCTCTTCGCGGCTGTCGCAGGCCAGGGTGTTGCAGTGGTCGCAGCTTTCGTCGCTGCAGTACAGCGTGATGAAGGCGTGGACGGTGCCGATCTTCTGCTCGTCGGTTCCGGTCACGAACGACTCCACGGACAGTGTTTCCAGCTCCAGGGTCAGCTTTTTCATGGGATCCGTTCCGGATGGCAGGATGGGTGGGCGGCGCGTCCCCG
Source organism: Longimicrobium sp. (assembly GCA_036377595.1). Taxonomy (NCBI): domain Bacteria; kingdom Pseudomonadati; phylum Gemmatimonadota; class Longimicrobiia; order Longimicrobiales; family Longimicrobiaceae; genus Longimicrobium; species Longimicrobium sp. Next base: position 54,363 of record DASUYB010000068.1, read on the forward strand.
CGATGGAGTCTACGGCAGATCCGTTCCGGCACCAATGCCGCAGGACAATCCGGTGTCGCATCCCCGTCGGTGCGGCGGTGGCGCGACGGTGGCGGCGTCGTAAGTTGTCGGGCGACTCTCATGGAGATGAAGACGGAGGTGCGGGCGTGATCGAAGCGGTGGTGTTCGACTTCGACGGGCTGATCTTCGACAGCGAGACGCACGAGTACGAGACCGTGCTCGAGCTGTTCGCCGAGCACGGGGCCGAGCTGCCGCTGGAGGTGTGGGGCCAGTGCGTGGGCCGCGCGCCGGGGTTCTTCGATCCCTACGCCTACCTGGAGGAGCGCACCGGCGCGCGCGTGGACCGCGACGCGCTGGAAGTGCGGCGGCGATCGCGCTTCCACGAGCGGATCCTGGCGCACGGCGCCATCCCCGGCGTGGAGGAGGCGCTCCGCGCGGCGAAGTCGCTGGGCCTCCGGGTCGGCCTCGCATCGAGCTCCAACCGCGAGTGGGTGGAGCCGCAGCTGCGCCGCCTGGGGCTGTGGCACTACTTCGACTGCGTCCGCACCGGCGACGACGTGGAGCGCTCCAAGCCCGATCCCGAGCTGTACCGCAGCGTGCTGCGCTGCCTGGGCGTGGAGGCCACCCGCGCGGTGGCGTTCGAGGATTCGCCCAACGGCGCGCTGGCCGCCAAGCGCGCGGGGATGTTCTGCGTGGTCGTGCCCAACCGCGTGACCGCCGCGCTGGAGTTCGGCGAGCACGACCTGCGGCTGGAGTCGCTGATGCAGGCCGAGCTGGCGGACCTGCTCGCGCGCATCTCCGCCGCGGCGGCGCGCGGCGATGCCGGCGACGTCTCCTGATCCCCATCACCCCCATCATCCGATCGACCCGATCCGGAGGACCTGACGTGACCCTGCGCATCCGTGCGGCCGCGCTCCCGCTCGCCTTCTCCCTGCTCGCGATCTCCACCCTCTCCGCCCAGCAGCGGCCCGCGGCCACGTCTCCCGGCGCCGCGCCCGGCGGCGAGGACCCGCGCCTGCGCGAGATCGCCGCGGCCACGCAGACCTCGCGCGTGGAGGCCGACATCCGGCGGCTGGCGGGCTTCGGCACGCGCCACACCCTCAGCGACACCGTCTCGCGCACGCGGGGGATCGGGGCCGCGCGGCGGTGGCTGTTCGACGAGTTCACCCGCATCTCCCAGGCGTGCGGCGGCTGTCTCGAAGTGCGCTACGTGGACGACGTCGTTCCCGGCAGCACCGAGCGCGGATCCCGCATCCCCCGCGACACGCGCGTGGTGAACGTCGTCGCCATCCAGCGCGGGCGGACGGATCCCAACCGCTTCGTCCTGGTCCAGGGGCACTACGACTCGCGCGTGAACGACGTGATGGACAGCACCAGCGACGCCCCCGGCGCCAACGACGACGCGTCGGGCGTGGCCGTGGCGCTGGAGAGCGCGCGGGTGCTGTCGAAGTACCAGTTCGACGGCAGCGTCGTCTACGCCGCCATCGCGGGCGAGGAGCAGGGGCTGAACGGGAGCGAGATCTTCGCGCGCTTCGCCAAGGCGCAGGGATGGAAGATCGAGGGGGTGCTGAACAACGACATCGTGGGCAACTCACGGGGGATGCGGGGCGACGTGGACAACACCCGCGCGCGCGTGTTCGGCCCCGGCATCCCCGTCACCGCCTCGCAGGCGGAGCTGCGGAGATACCTGTACTCGGGGGGAGAGCTGGACACCCCGTCGCGCGAGCTGATGCGCTACGTGGACGAGATCGCGCGGCAGTACGTGGCGAATCTCGACGTGATGATGGTCTACCGGCTCGACCGCTTCGGCCGCGGCGGCGACCACACGCCGTTCTTCAACCAGGGCTTCCCGGCGGTGCGCATCACCGAGCTGTGGGAGGACTACACGCGCCAGCACCAGAGCCTGCGCACGGAGAACGGCGTCCGCTACGGCGACACGCCCGACATGGTGGACTACGTGTACGTGGCGAAGATGGCGGCGCTGAACGCCACCTCGCTGGCGTCGCTGGCTTGGGCGCCGCCCGCGCCCGACAGCGTGTCCATCTCCGGCGCGGTGACGCCGAACACCACGCTGCGCTGGAAGGCGGTGCAGGCGCCCGACCTGGCCGGCTACCGCATCTACTGGCGCGAGCCGGAGAGCGCGACGTGGCAGTTCTCGCGCTGGGTGGGCAACGTCACCGAGGCCGTGCTCCCCGGGATCGTGATCGACAACTACTTCTTCGCCGTGGCCGCCGTCGACCGCGAGGGTCACGAGAGCCGCGCCGTGTTCCCGGTGCCGGGTACGGGGCGGTAGTAAGAAGAAATCACACGGAGGAAACGGAGGGAACGGAGGACCGAGCTGAGTTCCTCCGTTTCCTCCGTTCCCTCCGTGTGATTCAGTGCTTTGGGGATTGTCTTGGGATGCATCAGTTATGAGAAAACGCGAGCGGGCAGGCTGCTTCGGCGCCTGCCCGCTCGTTCGTCGGGGGGATGACGGAGGTGCGCGCGTCTAGAACACCTGCCTCCAGCCATCGTACGTTCTCAGGGTGCCGCTGGGGCGGGTGGGCCTGCCGTGCCGGCTCGGGCTGGGATCCGACGCGTCGACGTGGTGGGCGCGGGAGAAGGGGTTCAGGTCGAACGCCCAGTTCCACAGGCCCGCCTCGAAGACGGTGCGCGGAAGCGGGACGCCCGTCCGCACGTTCGCGTATTCCTCGAGCTGCACCGGCTCCCCGTCCACGCTGACTTCCACGCGCTCCGCCAGCCACCACTGGTGGAGCAGGCGGTAATCCTCGAAGCGGATCTCCATCGTGCGCCCGCCCTCTGCGGGCTGCACCAGCCGCACGGGAACCAGGCGCCGCGCCTCGATCCACACCTGGTGCGTCCGCCCGGCCGTGTCGTTCGCGCTCAGCACGTACGCGGGCTCCCCCTCCCACTCCGCGGTACGCACGGTGCCGGGGAGAAAGCCCAGCTCCTTCAGGTCGTCCAGCGTCTCGCGGGTGTCCTGCACGTACACGTCGAACGCCACCGTCATCCGCGCGTCGTAGTCCTCGGCCTTCGTCGCGAGCCGCCGGTCGCGCACCACGAAGACACTGTCGCGGGTCTTGATCACGCCGTTTGCGCGCGAGGGGTCGGTCTCGATGCGGAGGTGCCCCGGGGCACTCAGGTACTTCCGCCAGGTCTCCACCACGGCCTCGTCGCCGCGGCGCAGCGTGGTGCGCTGGTCGAGCACGACCGTGCGGAACCCCTGGCCATGATACCGTTCGCGCATTGCCATGATGAGCGACTCGGGGTCGCGGATCGCGTCCGCGGAGCGCGTGGCGGCGGGCGCACAGGCGGCCAGCAGGAGCGCGGCAATGACGGCGGTTTGAGATCGGAACATGACTTCTACCGTGTGGGGGTCTGGAGAACGCAGCCTCAGTCCGCGCCGGGAGGAATGCCGAGCGCAATCAACACCTGTCCCGCCGGGCGGTAGAATACGCGCTTGCCCTCAGTCCGGCTCTGGACGACTAGACCTGACTCGCGGAGTCGTGACATCAGCCGGCTTGCACCTGACTGCCCGAGGCCTGTCGTCTGAGCGATTGCTGTCACATTCACTTCGCCGCCCATGCTCTTGCGAACGGCTTGCGACAGGTATGCCATGTCCGCCGCGCCGATCCGACGCTCGATGCTCTTGGCGTATCGCGGTGCTGCTACGGCGACGATTCGCTCCGAGGTCATTGGCTCGATCCCTTCCACGCCCAGCGCCAGCGCAGCCGCGTCGCTGAGGAGCCGCAGGAAGTTCCTCAGATCGCCTTGGTAGAGCTGGTACAGCCCGGCCGCCACTTCGGGGTCTACCGGCGGCACCATTGCTGTCCGGTTAACAGTGAGGAACGCGTAGCGGCGGCGAATCAGTTCGGAAACCTCGGCTTGCGTCAGCGCATTGAGGACGATGGGCTCGGGAAAGATCCCGGCCACCTGATCGTACGCCCGAAAGACCGTATCGTCCACACCGGAGGCACCCGCGAAAATCCAATGAGCGCCGGGCAGCAGCAGGAAGTCCCGAAGATCGCGCATCAGCCGTGAGGCTTGAGACGCTTCGCTCTCGCTCAGGTTTTCGAGATTGTTGACGTGAAGGAGGATTCCGGTACTCAGCTCGCGCGCCAGCCTGTCCACCCCTTCTGCTACCACCTCGTAAAGGGTGCCGAGCGGCGCTTCCGCCGGAACGCGCCCGCCCTGGAACGATACGCCAACAGGACCGAGTGTCACCCCGCCCGCCATCGTATCCTCACCCTCCACAAGCCGTGCCGTGCGAGTCCAGAACGCATCCACAGGGAGCAGTGCCGCGGATCGCACGCGGAGAAGCACCCGCAGCACGTCGGCCACGAAGCTCAGGACTGTGCTGTCAGCCACGATCCGCACCGGCTCGGCGTGGGTGAGCATGCCGGCGCTGCTCAATTCGGCTTTGAGCTTGTTTACGAAGCTCGTCTTTCCGATCCCCGGTGCCCCTTCGACCACTATGCGCGAACTAGGGCCTCCTCCCAGTTGCCGTGCAGCCAGTCGCAGTTCGTCCTCACGTCCTACGTGCAGCGTGATCGGGTAGAACGCTGCCGGATCGGACCTGAGTTCCTCCTGGAAAAACGGGTTTGCGGCAAGCCCGTATGTACTCCATATGTTTATAGGCGCTGTAACTTTCCCCTCCAATGGTTGGAGGGGCTCGGGGCGCATGATGCGGGTGCGGCGGGGACGAGACATGATGCGCATAATGCGCATTATGCTTTAGTGCGTCAAGATGCGCATAATGCGCATCATGCTTCACCACGCGCGGTGAAGCATGATGGCGGATGACCGGATCAGTTCGAGGGATGCACGGCCGTGCTCCATCTGTCCGGATCGAAGAGCGACGGGTCGAGGGGGACGTCGACGCGGATGTCGCTGTACTCCTCGCGCTGGATGCTCTTCCCGTCCACGAGGATGTCGACGGTGGGCGCCACCCATCCGCCACCGTACGGGCGGTAGTCGTCGAAGCGGATGTCGAGCGTCTTCGTGGTGTCGCCCCCGAACGGCTCGAGCGAGCGCACGTAGACCAGCCGCTCCGCGTCGACCCAGAACTGCTTGCTGTGCAGGTCGCCCGGCGCGGCGCCGACCACCCAGGTGCGCCGCCCCTGCCACGTCTCCGTGCGCAGCGGCGACATGGGGAAGCCCTCCTCGCGCAGGATCTCCAGCGACCGCTCGACCGGGAGCGCGTACACGTCGAAGCCCAGGATCATCAGCGCGTTGCGCTGCTGCACGCGCCGGTCCGCCCGCCCGCCGCGAATGCGGTAGACGCTGTCGTTGGCGTACAGCGCGCCGTTCCCCGCCGCGGGATCGCCGATCTCGATGCGCAGCCGGCCGGGCATGGCGCCGTACTCCTTCCACGTCTCCACCACCACCGAGTCGTTGGGAAGCCGGCGCGTGGTGCGCTGCGTGAAAGTGAGCGTGCGGTACCACTTGCCGGCGTAGCGGTCGTGCATGGCGCGCACGAGCGACTCGCCGTCGCGGATCAGCGCCGCGGACTGCTGCGTGGCGGCCGGCGCGCAGGCGGCCAGGACCAGCGCCGCTGCAGGGGTGATTCGGCTTCGGATCATGGTTGGCGCCGGTTCGTGGGAGACGGCACGATCGTGGACGGACGCGGAACGTAGCGCGGTCCCGCCGCGCGGAACAAGGTCGGACGACAGATTGTTGGATGGGATGGCGTCCGGCGCGGCGCGTGCATCCGCCGGCACGGGATCGCCACCGCACGCCTTTCGGGGGAGATGAAGATGTACCGTCGAGCGTCCGTCGTCCTGCTGTTTGCCGCCGCGGCGTGCACGCGGCCCGCGCCCGTTGCGCCGGCACCCGCGCCCGCGCCGCCCGCCGACGAGCGGCGGATGCCGCAGCCGCCGCACCCCGTGCCCGTTCCCGAGAACTCGCCGCGGATGACGGCGGTGCCGCTGCCGCCCACGGCCGCGGTGGGCGCCATCCACTGGTGGCGCAACTCGGCCGAGCGCACCGCCGCGTTCGTGCAGGCCTACCGCTGGGCCGGCGACCGCCTGCGCGAGCTGGCCGCGCGCGAGCCGCGCGGCACCTGGGCGGTGATCATGGACGCCGACGAGACGGTGCTGGACAACTCCACCTACCAGTTCCGCCGCAACCCGCAGGGCCAGGGCTACTCCGACGAGAGCTGGACGGCGTGGGTGAACGAGGAGGCCGCGCCCGCCACCCCCGGCGCGGCGGAGTTCACGCGGCTGGTGCACGAGCTGGGCGGGCGCGTGGCCATCGTCACCAATCGCGACGACCCCCTCTGCCCGCAGACGCGCGAGAACCTGCGGAAGGTGGCGATCATTGCCGACGCGGTGCTCTGCCGGGTCGCCGGCCGCAGCGACAAGAACCCGCGCTTCGAGCAGGTGCGCACGGGCACCGGCACCGGTCTCCCCGCGCTGAAGGTGCTGATGTGGGTGGGCGACAACATCCAGGATTTCCCTGGCTTGACGCAGGCGGCGCGCACCCAGCCCGCCGCGCTGGCCGAGTTCGGCCGCACGTACATCCTCCTCCCCAACCCGATGTACGGCTCCTGGGAGCGCAACCCGTTCCAGTGAGCGGGATCGATCACGACGCGAGCCGCCCCCGGCCACACGGTCCGGGGGCGGTTCGTATCTGTCGGCGTCGACCTGTTATCGAGGGCTGGCGGCACCTTTTGTGACTCCATATCGTTCGTGTTGACTCCGTGCACCGCCCCGACAGATCAGAATGGGAATTATTCCTCCGCCCCCGCCGGAACGCCGCCGCGAAGGCGAAATCCTCGAGGAGCTGCCGAACACGCTGGGGCTGGTGCTCTGGCAGGAGATTCGTCATCTCCGCGATTGGGCGGAATCGTCCCACCAGTTGCGGCCAGAGCTTTTCCGCGCGCCGACGCTCGAGGTCCAGGCCAAGCGCCGCGAGGCTCGCGCGGTTGCCGCCGAGCTGGGCCGCGCGCTCGATCTCTTCGCCGCGCTTACGGCGAATCCCCTGGCGATCGCGCCGGGCGAGGTCGGGTCGGCGTGCGAGGAGGTGGTCGACTGGGCGGTGAAGCACGAGCACACCCAGACGGCGATCGCGTGGGCGGAGACGGGCGCCCTGGCGGACCCGTCGAGTCCCCGGCGCGCCAACATCGCCGGTCGCGTCACGCGCAACGCGAACGAGTACGAACGAGCGGAGGTCTGGTTCAGGCGCGGGATCGGGTTCGCCCGTGAGCAGGGCGACGTCGTCGAGGAAGTGTGGGGACACCTCGGATTCGGGAGGCTCTGCCAGGAACTGGGGTGGGTGAAGGGGGCGCGAAAGCATCTCAACCGCGGCTCACGACTGGCGTGGAAGGCGGGTCCACCATCGCTCGCCGCGTCCGCCCAGCATGATCTGGCGGCCATGCTGATGGTGCGTGGGCATCTGGCCGAAGCGGAGCAGCGAGCGCGCCGTGCTCTCCTGTGGTATCCCAAGAATCACGAGCGCCTTCCGTTCTTTGCTGTGGATGTTGGATTGATGCTCGTGCTCGGCAGTCGATTCGCGTCGGCCGCGCGAATTGTGCGCACGGCGCTGCGGTTGATCGAACAACCGTCCGTCCGGACAATGGCACTGGCCCTCACCGCGCGCGCTTTCGCGGGGATGGGAGAACAGGAAGAATCTGCGATAATGCGGCACCGCTCACTCAGGATGCTGGAAAAACATCGGCAGATGGAGCCGGTTACACGTTGGCACTTAGCAGACGCGAGGCGGCTCGCCGGGAATTGGGATGCAGCGGAAGAAGAGGCCGAACGGACTCTCGCAGTAGCCGTCGAGCAAAACGACCGCGAGATCGCGCGCCTCGCGCGCATCCTACTTCGGCTTATCGCGGAGCGGCGCGGTGCAGCGCGAAAGAGCGGCGGCACGGAGTATCGTGATTTTGTGCGGCTCCTTGCTTCACGACTCGCTGAGTGGTCCCCACGGCGCGCGAGGAGCTATCCCGGGCCGTGGGGTGAGAATCGAGCGGCTTAGGTCTTCCACCCGCTGAGCTCGGGTTTCTTAGCCGAATTCAACTCCCCGATCCAAGTGTTGCACCTCCCCGGCTGCCCGTCGACCCCGAGTCGGCGGCCGTTGTCGTGTTGCCGTCCGACGTTCCGGTGCGACTTCCCGAACCGAACGTGACACCTCCGTCCAGTCGTGGTGCTGCCGGACGAGAGTTGGCACCAGCGGGATTGTCCCCGGAGCACGCACCGGTCAGCGCGGCGGCGGCGAGGACGGCTGCGAAGGTGGAGCGGCGAAGGGTGCGTTCCATGGGCCGAAACTCCGTGCTGTGAAGACTTAAGCGCGTCAGGAGGACGCGATGTAAACGATAGGTTCACCATACCGGACACGCCAGCTTTGGGGGGTCTACACGCCCGTGTAGACCCCCCGCGTATGTCGGTAACTGTGCGGCGATTTCCGCCATCTGGAAGGGGGTGACTCCGCGCGTTTTCACCCCCTGAGGGCGTCGGATCGAGGTTTGGCGCCGCAACTCGCGACAGGTTTTATTGACCGTCGAACTTGAGGGCTGTCACCGGAGCGGTTCTCCCGGTACGCGCCGGGTACGCCGACGACGGGGAGGCAAGAAGCCGAACCAGCCTCTGCGGCTTGAACCACCGCAGTTTGGGGACACACCTCGGGTGGCAGCCCTCATCCACCGCCATCGGGGACGAACTTGATGTGAAGGACAGTAGAAGAAGGCTGCCGCCGGAGCGGTTCTCCCGGCTTGCCTGGGTACGCCGAAACGCGGGAAGGCCGCAAGCCGACCCGAAGTCTGGAAAACCGGTTTCTCTCCCGGCAGGCGTTCACCTCGGGCGGCAGCCTCCGTCAACTCGTCCATGGAGTGCGGTTGCGGCGCTGGATGGACGGGTGCATAAGAAAAGCGGTCACATGGATCGGAACGCCGAGATCGAGCTGCTTCGCGAAGCGCTGCGGAGGCGCGTGGAAACGACGTCGGTGCGGCAGGTGGCCGCCGAGGTGAAGATGAGCCATGGCGCCATCTTCAACCTGGTCAGTGGACAGGCCGTCCCGCGTGGAAAGACGCTGGTGAAGCTGCGGGCCTGGTACGTGGAGCAGTCGGCGAGCGGCGGCATGGGTCTGACGATGGAGGCCGCGCGCTTCCTGGTGGACCAGATGCTCGGTGCCGTGCCCGCCTACATGCGCCGCGCCGCCGGTGTGGAACTGCTGGTCAAGCTGGAGGGAGTCTATCAGTTGTTCGGCGTGCCCATCCCATCGTGGCTGACCCCGCTTCGCAAGCAGCTGGAGGAATAAGAACAAGGGTGAGATGACATCGCACTCAGCACTCAGCACTCAGCACTTCAATCTTCATCCACCCACCCCATCGACGGACCCTTGAACACACGGAAGAGCCACCAGAGCGACGGCAGCAGCAACGCCATCCCGAACGGCGTGGACCAGAGGACGAAGCGCAGCGTGGCCTCGTGCGCGGCGGCGCCGTGCACCGTGACGTCGGGGTAGATCAGGTACGGGTGCTGCGCGATCCCCCATCCCGCGAGGAGGCAGGCCGTCTGCGCGATGGTGGCCGTGCGCGCGAGCCGCGGGCGACGCTTCCAGAGCGCCCATCCGCTCAGCAGCGCCGCGGCCACGCCGAGCGCGACCACCGGCGCGGCGCGCAGGCTCAGCAGTCCCCGCCACAGGTGCGGCGCCTCGAGGTAGAGCAGCGGCAGCATCAGCGCGCTCATCGCCACCACCGCGGTGCCGGCCAGGAGCGCGCGGCGGCGGAAGTCCTCGCGCAGGTCGCCCTCCGTCTCGTTCGCGAGATAGACGGCCGCGAGGTAGGCGCAGATCGCCAGCGCGAAGCCACCCATCGCCAGCGCCAGCGGCCGCAGCCACGGCGCGCCCTCCATCGCCACGCGTCCATCGATCACCCGCAGCGCGCCCGTGCTCACCGCGCCGAGGCACATCCCCAGCAGCACGGGGGTGATGACGCTCGCGGCGCCGAACACCGCGCCCCAGCGCCGCGCCGCGCGCCCGGGCTTTCCCGGCCGCCGCACGCTCTGCGGCGAGTAGGCGCGGAAGACGAACGCCGCGCCGCGCAGGATGATCCCCAGCAGCACCAGGTGGAACGGGGCGAAGAGGGCCACGGAGAGCGCCGCGTACGCCGGCGGGAAGCAGGAGAAGAGGAGGACGACGACGAAGATCAGCCACACGTGGTTGGCCTCCCACACCGGCCCCATGGCGCGGGCGATGGCGTCGCGCTGCGCGTCCCGCCTTGGCCCGCGGGCGAACGCGTCCCAGATGCCGCCGCCGAAGTCCGCGCCCGCCAGCACCGCGTAGGCGATCAGCGCCACCAGCGCGAGCCCCGCCGCCAGGTCAGCCAGCACGCGCCACCTCCGCGTCCGACGTCGGTGGAGCCGCCGCGGCGGGCGGCGCGCCTGTCGCGAGCCGGCGCAGCAGGAGCGCGAGCGCCGTCCCCAGCACCAGGTAGAGCACGGAGAAGCCGAAGAACGTCGCCGCGACGCCGGCCGCGGGGGTGACGCCGTCGCGCGTGAGCATCACGCCGCGCACGATCCACGGCTGGCGGCCGACCTCCGTCACGATCCATCCCGCCTCCAGCGCCACGATCCCCAGCGGCGACCCGATCACCAGCGCGCGCAGCAGCCAGCGGCCGGGTTTGCGCTTCTTCCATCTCATCCCCCAGAACCACACCCCCAGCCCGATCATCGCGAAGGCGGCGCCGACCATCACGTCGAACGCCAGGTGCGCGATGGCGACGTTCGGCCACTCCGCGCGCGGGAAGGCGTCGAGCCCCTTCACCTCGCCGTCGAAGTCCTCCGTCGCCAGGAAGCTCAGGAGCCTGGGGATGCGGATGGCGCCGCGGACCGTCCGCGCCTCCATGTCGGGGATGCCGCCGACGATCACCGGCGCGCCGCGCTGCGTCTCGAAGTGCGCCTCGGCAGCGGCGAGCTTCGCTGGCTGGTTGCGCGCGACGTGCGCGGCGGAGATGTGGCCGCTCACCGGCTGCAGCAGCGCGGCCACGGTGCCGACGGAGAGCGCCAGCGTCAGCCCCGCGCGGTGGTAGGCGTCGCGGCGGCCGCGCAGCATCCCCAGCGCGTAGACGCCCGCCGCGGCGAATCCCGTGGCGATGTAGCAGGAGAGGGTGGAGTGCAGCGCCATCTGCAGCCACGCGGGGCTCAGGAACGGCGCCAGCGCGCTGACCTCCGTCGCCTGCCCGCCGACGAAGCGCACGCCGGCCGGCTCCTGCATCCACGCGTTCGCGGCGACGACGAGGACGCCGGAGATCATCCCGCTGACCGCCACACCGATGCCGGTCCACAGGTGCGCGCGGGGGGAGAGGCGGTCCCAGCCGTAGAGGTAGAGGCCGAGGAAGATGGCCTCGAGGAAGAAGGCGTAGCCCTCGAGCGCGAAGGCGGGGCCCACGATGCCGCCCGCCAGCTCCATGAAGCGCGGCCAGAGCAGCCCCAGCTCGAACGACAGCGCCGTGCCGGAAACGGCGCCGATGGCGAAGGTGAGCGCCGTGGCCTTGGCCCACTTGCGGGCCAGGTCGCGGTACTCGGCGCGGCCGGTGCGCAGCCACCGCGCCTCGGCGATGGCCATCAGCAGCGGCATCCCGATCCCCAGCGCCGCGAACACCATGTGGAACGCGAGCGAGACCTCCATCTGCGCGCGCGCCGCCGTCAGCGTCTCCATCTCCACTCCCGTCCGGCTGTCCGCCCCCGATGCAACCGGCGTGAATCTGATCCAGCGCCTCCCCACGCGGTGTAGGGCAATCTACCGACACGCCGGTCCGGCGCATCCTGAACTTGCGGGGGGTGGGAGATTGGGGATTAGGAGATGAGGATGGGATCGGGAGATCGGGATCGAGAGAGGGGCGAATGATGAATTCGCTGCAACAACCACACGAAGTCCGCCTTCGCGGACTACCGGCGTCGGCTCGGCCGAGGCTTCGGTGCGCGTGGCTGGGCTTCGTGGCTTCCCGATGCGCGACAGCCCTCGCCGTTGGAACGGCGGGGCTGCAACATCGCCTGATTTCGCGATCAGGCTGCTTCTGCCTGGCCGCCGCGCGCGCGGTCGATCGCCGTCTCGAACACCTCGGGCGGCTGCGCGCCGGAGACGGCGAAGCGGCCCTCGAAGATCGCCAGCGGCACCCCCTGCACGCCGATCTCGTCGGCGAGCGCCTGGCTGGCCGCCACCGCGTCGGCGTACGCCTGCGAAGCGAGCATAGTGCGCACCCGCTCCGCATCGAGCCCCGCGCCCGCCGCGACGTCCGCCAGCACCGCGTGGTCAGTGACGTCACGCCCTTCGGCGAAGTAGGCCGCGTAGAGCGCGTCCGCCACCTCCCACAGCCGCCCCTCGTCCTGTGCCAGGAGGATCACGCGATGCGCGTCTCGGCTGTTGGGCGCGCGGCCGATGGCCTCGAAGTCGTAGCGGATCCCCTCCGGCTCGGCGCCGCGCTGCACCTGCGCGAACATCGGCCGGGCGCGCGCCCAGCCGCCGAACTTGCGCTCCACGAAGTCGTTCCATGCCATCCCCTCGGGCGGGAGGTCGCGCTGCAGCAGGTACGGCCGCCAGCGCACCGTCGCATCCACGCCGCGCGCCTCCAGCGCCCGCCTCAGCCGCCGCTCGCCGATCCAGCACCACGGGCACGCCACGTCCGCGAACAAGTCGATGTTCATCTCCGCTCCCTGTAACCAGTTGGAGACGGGAGCGAAGCATGAAACCGGCCATGAAGGCGGCAGGTGCATGGAGGGATCGTCACGACGACGGGGATTCCATGGGTATGCGCTTTGATATAATTTGGACGAACAGGAAAGGAGATCACATGAGTGAAAATATGACAATCGAGATCCCGGACGAGCTGAAGGCGCAGATCGATGCGCTCTCGTCCGCTGACGGCGTTTCCGCGAAGGACTGGGTAAAGCGTGCGATCGAGGCGCACGTCTTCATCCGCCGGTTCCGATCCGTCCGCGAGGAAATGCTCCGGGAGCTCGACGACCGAGGGGTTCAGCTCACGGACGAAGACGTGTTCAAGATGGTTTCGTGAGAATCCTCCTGGATACGAACGTCCTAATTTCTGCATTCATCTCGCGTGGGCTCTGCAGCCGACTGCTCGAGCACTGCGCCGAGAATCACACGCTCGTCACGTCCGAACCCATCGTCGAGGAGCTTCGCGAGAAGATGCTGCGGAAGTTCCGCATGTCGCCGCCCGCTGTGGAGCGAGCGATCGGGACGCTGTTCGATGGGATGGAAGTCATCGCGCCAGCACCGCTCGAGACCTCTGTGTCGCGAGACCCGGACGATGACGTGATCCTCGCAAGCGCTTTGGCCGGCGCTTGTGAAATCATCATAAGCGGGGACGCCGATCTTCTCGACCTGACCGTCTACGAAGGCATCAGTATCCTGAGTCCAAGGCATTTCTGGGATCTCGACGCCAACCCCCAGGGGTGATCGGCAGTGCCAGCCGAACGGCATTGTAGCTCGTTCCTTAAACCCAAAGATCTTACGCGGAGGCGCGGAGACGCGGAGAAACTCATCCCGGCGGTGAGTTCTCCGCGACTCCGCGTCTCCGCGTGAGGCCATCTTCTTCCTACGACCTGGCTTCGTCGCAGGTGAGGCGGCGGTGCTCCTCGCTGAAGCGCAGCGGGTGCGTGGTGTCGGCGGGGATCTTCACCAGCGACTGCGGGACGTTGGGCCCGGTGGGGATCGCGCCGGGGCACCCGTCGGCCAGCATCCACCGCCGGATCGCCACGATCAGGCTGTCGTTGCGGATCCCCCACCCGTCGATGGAGACGCGGTCCTCCGCGGCCATCCGCTTCCCGATCGACGCGTACACCAGCATGTCGCGCGTCCAGTCGATCCCGCCGGGAACGGGCGGCGGCGTGCAGCCGCGCCGGTCGTCGGTCCAGAACGCGTCCCACTCCATCTGGCTGTGGAAGACGATGCGCACGGGCGACGAATAGCAGCTTTCGCTGCGCACGGGCGGCTGCAGTCGCGCCGCGGCCGCCACCTCCTTCGTCCCCGGCGGCAGCGGCCCCTTCTCGTAGTTCGTCTGCCCGTCGTCTTCGCCGCCGCCGCCGCACGCGGCGAGCGCCAGGACGGCGGCCAGGAGGGCGAGCGGGCGGGTCCCGCGATGGGTCGGAATCACGTCCGGCTCCCGTGTGTTCTGTTCACCAGCAGGGGGCGCGGAGGGAGAATCCCAGTCCCCGCGCGGGGTGTCGGGCACCGCCGTCCGGGCGGTGGCGGATACGGCCCGCAACCTTCCCAAACGGGTGGCGCAGGAGCATATTCAACGCGATCAGACGCGACAAGCCCGACGGCGGCGCATCTCCCGCCAACTCGTTGTTGATCTTCGCTTTACGCCGTTCCATCCCCCGCAGCGGAACCTCCCGGCGCGATGTCGTTCGTACACCTGCACTGCCACTCCGAGTACTCGCTCCTCGACGGGGCCAACCGCATCGACGACCTCGTCAGGCGCGCGAAGGAATTCGAGCAGCCGGCCATCGCCCTGACCGACCACGGCTGCATGTTCGGCGCGTGGATCTTCCAGGAGACGGCCAAGAAGGCCGGGATCAAGCCGATCATCGGGATGGAGGCGTACGTCGCCCTCGGCTCGCGCCACGAGAAGGTCAGGGCGAAGGGCGAGAAGGGCTACTACCACCTGGTGCTGCTCGCGCGCGACTTCGAGGGGTACCGCAACCTCTCCCGGCTCACCTCCGTCGGCTACACCGAGGGGTTCTACGGCAAGCCGCGCGTCGACCGCGAGGTGCTGGCGAAGCACTCGTCCGGCATCATCGTCACCTCCGCCTGCCTCGCCGGCGAGGTGGCGCAGCACCTGATGGAGGACCGCTGGGACGCCGCGCGCGAGGCGGTGGCGTGGCACCAGGAGGTGTTCCGCGACCGCTACTACCTGGAGGTGCAGGGGCACGACAGCGAGGGGCAGGACGAGCTCAACCGCCGCATCTTCCGGCTGGCGGAGGAGATGGGCGTGCCCGTGGTGGCCACCAACGACGCGCACTTCCTGAAGGCCGACGACCACCAGGCGCACGACGTCCTGCTCTGCATCGGGCTGGGGAAGGACTTCGCCGACCCCAACCGGATGAAGTACGACCGCGAGCTGTACTTCAAGCACACGGGCGAGATGGCCGAGCGCTTCCCCGGCCGGCCGGACGTGCTGGAGAACACGGTCCGCATCGCCGAGGAGTG
This sequence comes from Longimicrobium sp., assembly GCA_036377595.1. Classification (NCBI taxonomy): domain Bacteria; kingdom Pseudomonadati; phylum Gemmatimonadota; class Longimicrobiia; order Longimicrobiales; family Longimicrobiaceae; genus Longimicrobium; species Longimicrobium sp. The sequence goes on from DASUYB010000068.1 coordinate 69,534, forward strand.
CAACTGGAGCTATCCCAAGGGCTACCACGTTCCCGCCTTCCCCACCGAGCCGGAGGGGTACGCCAGCGAGGACGAGATGCTGCGCGCCTGGGTGTGGAGCGGCGCGCTGCAGCACTACGGGCGGGGGACGGGAGACGGGGGACAGGGGCCGGGGAGCGAGTTCGTCCGCCGTTCCGAGGACGAGATCCGCGCGGTGCTGGAGCAGGAGATCGTCGACCGGGTGGAGTACGAGCTGGACGTGATCACCAAGCTCGGCTACTCGGGCTACTTCCTAATCACCGCCGACTTCATTCGCTGGGCACGCGATCACGACATTCCCGTGGGGCCGGGCCGCGGCTCGGCCGCAGGGTCGATCGTGGCGTACTGCACCGGGATCACCGACTGCTGCCCCATCAAGTTCGACCTGCTGTTCGAGCGCTTCCTGAACCCCGAGCGCGTGTCGATGCCCGACATCGACGTGGACTTCTGCTTCGAGCGCCGCGGCGAGGTGATCGAGTACGTGCGCGAGAAGTACGGCCGCGACGCCGTGGGCCAGATCATCACCTTCGGGACGATGAAGAGCCGCGCGGTGGTGAAGGACGTCGGCCGCACCCTCGGCTTCCTCCCCGCGGAGACCGACCGTCTCGCGAAGCTGATCCCCAACGCGCCCAACTTCTCCATGACCGTGGAGGAGGCCAAGGAGAAGATCCCCGAGGTCCGCGAGCTGTACGAGAAGGAGGACCGCTACCGGCAGCTGCTGGACTACTCGTCCACGCTCGAGGGCCTCAGCCGCCACTCGTCGGTGCACGCCGCGGGCGTGGTGATCGCGCCCGGGCCGCTGGACGAGTACGTACCCATCTGCACCCAGAGCAGCAAGGGCGCCGGCGGCAACGGCGAGTCGATCATCGTCACCCAGTACGACATGACCTGCCTGGAGAAGGCGGGGATGTTGAAGATGGACTTCCTGGGGCTGAAGACGCTGACGGTGATCTACGACGCGGTGGCCATCATCCGCGCCCGCCACGGCTCCCTCCGCCATCCGCAGACGGGGGAGGAGTACGCGCGTCCCGAGGACATCCCGCACGACGACGCCGAGGTCTACGCGATGCTGGCCCGGGGCGGCACCTCGGGCGTGTTCCAGTTCGAATCCGCGCTGGCGACCGACAAGCTTCGCGCCATGAAGGCCGACCGCTTCGAAGACCTGGTCGCCGCCAACGCGCTCGTACGCCCCGGCCCGCTGGACATGGGGATGGACATGGTGTACATCCGCCGCAAGCTGGGGCTGGAGCCGGTGAAGTACCCGTTCCCCGAGCTGGAGCAGGTGCTGGAGCCCACCTACGGCGTGATCGTGTACCAGGAGCAGGTGATGCGCATCGCGCAGATCCTGGCCGGGTTCTCGCTCGCCGAGGCCGACGTGCTGCGCAAGGCCGTGGGGAAGAAGGACGCCGAGCTGATCAAGAAGGAACTGGGCGGTTTCGTGGAGCGTGCCGTCGCGAAGGGGCATGACCGTCGGCCGATCCAGGATCTCTCGGACCAGATCGAGGCGTTCGGGCGGTACGGCTTCAACCGCTCCCACAGCGTGGCGTACGGGCTGGTCGCCTACCAGACCGCGTGGCTGAAGTGCTACTACCCGGCCGAGTTCATGGCGGCGCTGATGTCGTCGGTGATCGACAAGACCGACGACGTGGTGGCATACATCGCCCATTGCCGCGAGATGCACCGCTACCTCCCGCGCATACCGCGCGAGGGGATCGAGGTGCTGGCGCCGCACGTGAACGAGTCCAACTGGAAGTTCACCGTCGTCGGCTCCGGTGTCGGCCAGATCCGCTTCGGGCTGGGCGCCATCCGCGGCGTGGGCGAGGGCGCGGTGCGCTCCATCCTGGCCGCGCGCGAGGCGGAGGGGCGCTTCAAGTCGCTCTTCGACTTCCTCACCCGCATCGACCTGCGGCTGTGCAACAAGCGCGTGATCGAGGCGCTGATCTGCGCCGGCGCGTGCGACGGCTTCGAGGGCGACGGCGGGCGCAACCAGTTGCTGGCCGGGCTCGACGCCGCCTTCAACGCCGCGCAGGCGGTGCAGAAGGAGCGCGACAGCGCGCAGGACTCGCTCTTCGGCGACGTGATGGGCGGCGGCGATGCCATCATCCAGCCGCCCGCGCTTCCCCGGGTGGAGAAGTGGACGGAGAGCGAGCGGCTGGCGCGCGAGAAGGAGATCCTGGGCTTCTTCATCTCCGGCCACCCGCTGAACCGCTTCCGCGAAGACGTGGCGCTGTTCGAGGGGCGCACCAACACCGTCACCCTCAAGCAGCAGCGCGACCAGAAGGTGGAGCTCGCCTGCGTGGTGACCGAGGCCGCGCGGCAGATCAGCAAGAAGGACGGGAGCGAGTGGGGCCGCATCACCGTGGAGGACTTCCACGGCACCGCCACGATCCTCGCCTTCGGCGACAGCTGGGCGAAGTACAAGGAGGTGCTGAAGCAGGACGCGGCGGTGGTGGTCCGCGGCGCGGTCAGCAGCCGCGAGCGCGACGAGGAGGATCCGCCGATGTTCCTGGACGGCGCCATCCCGCTGGAGAAGGTGCGCGAGAGCGGCGAGGTGGGGGTGGTGATCGAGATCGGCTCCGCCGGCCCCGACGCCAGGGCCATCGACGGCGCCAGGAGCCTTCTCGCCGCGTTCGCGGGCGAGGGCCCCGTCTTCGTCCTCTGGAAGAACGGCGGGGGAGACGGGGAGTCGCCGCGGCTGAAGTCGAAGTCGCTGAAGGTGGCCCCGCGCGACGAGCTGCTCACCGCCCTGCGCGAGGCCCTGGGCGACGAGCGCGTGCGCCTGCACCGCGATCCTCCCGCGCTGGGCGCCGTCCCCCAGCGCGACGAGCCGTGGCGCAACCGCCGCCAGAAGGTGGGCGCGGGGGCGGAGGAGTAGCGTCTCCGGGTCCTCTCCTCGGACCCGTCCACGCCGTCGCGGTAGCCCGAATCGCTGTATCCGGTGTATCTTACCTGATCCCCCGTGCGGTCCGCGGGGGATTCGGCTGCCGGGGTGAGAGGACAGGCCTCCGCCGGGCGAATGAGTTCGCGGCAACAAGAGCACGAAGTCTGCTGCGAGGATTGGCTTGCGACGGTGGGTTGAAACCCACCGCTGAAACTGCGGGAAGTCCGCCTTCGCGGACTGCGGCGCACGCTTAGGCGCCGATGGTTGGATTCCGACAGAACCCGACCACCCTCTCCCGTTATCGGGAGAGGGCGAGCGCTCTAAGGCGCGGGGTGAGGGTTGCCCGCGCCGCACCGGCACCGGCTGTCCGGGCAGAAGGTCTCGCTTGACGCTGCGCTTCGCGGTGACGCGAAGCCGTTCGGGGATACGGATTTGGCTACGGTCGCACACCTGGATTTCGAGCGCGCCATCGCGGAGGTCGAGGAGCAGATCGACTCGCTCCGCGGGCTGGCGCGCGAGCGCGGGCTCGACGTGACCACCGAGCTGCGCTCGCTCGAGCGCAAGCTGCACGGGCTGAAGCAGGACACCTTCCGCAACCTCTCGCCCATCGAGCGGGTGCAGGTGGCCCGCCACCCGCGGCGGCCGTACACGCTCGACTACGTGGAGATGATCTTCTCCGACTGGGTCGAGCTGCACGGCGACCGCCAGTTCCGCGACGACGCCAGCATCGTGGCGGGTTGGGCGCGCATGGGCGGCGAGACGGTGATGCTGATCGGGCAGCAGAAGGGCCGCGACATGAAGGAGAACCTGCGGCGCAACTTCGGGATGCCGCATCCCGAGGGCTACCGCAAGGCGCTCCGTTTCATGAAATTGGCGGAGAAGTTCGGCCGTCCCGTGGTCACCCTGATCGACACCCCGGGCGCCTATCCCGGGATCGGCGCCGAGGAGCGCGGCCAGGCCGAGGCCATCGCCCGCAACCTACGCGAGATGGCGGGGCTCAAGGTGCCCATCGTCGCCGTGGTGATCGGCGAGGGCGGCTCGGGCGGCGCGCTGGCCATCGGCGTGGCCGACCGCGTGCTGATGTTGGAGAACAGCGTCTACTCGGTGATCAGCCCCGAGGGGTGCGCCGCGATCCTCTGGAAGGACGGCGCCCAGCGCGACAAGGCCGCCCGGGCCATGAAGATGACGGCCGAGGACCTGACCGAGCTGGGGGTGATCGACGACATCATCCCCGAGCCCGCGGGTGGCGCGCACAGCGACTGGGAAGAGACGGGCGCGGCGCTGAAGGAGGCGCTGCAGCGCCACCTGGCCGAGCTCGGCGCGATGGACCTGGAGGCGCTGCGGATGCGCCGGCTGGAGAAGTACATGGGGATGGGGCAGTGGCGCACCGGCCGCTGACCCTCCGGATTTCGACATAGATCGCAGGACCGTTCCGTTTGACCGATCCCGCGGCGTCAAACCGCCGCGCGGACATAGATGGGGAGGGAGCCGGTGAGCCTCGAGCTTCCCGTGATCCAGCCTCTGTCGTCTCCCGACGCCGACGCCGCCTTCCTGGTGGAAGTGGGCTTCAAGGGGATGCGGAAGGCTTTCTTCACGTCTCCGGACGTGACGCTGCGGCCGGGCGAGTGGGTGGTGGTGGAGGTGGAGCGGGGCCGCGACATCGGGCGGGTGAAGTCGGTGGGGGGGATCGCGCGCCGCAAGTGCGGGAGCGCCCCCGGCGACGTCACGCCCCTGCTGCGCCGCGCCGAGCCCGGCGAGGTGCACCAGCTGTACACGCTGCGCGCCGACGAGGAGCGCGTGCGCCGCAGGACGCGCGAGCTGGTGGAGCAGCACGGGCTGAAGATGAAGGTCAGCGACGCCGAGTGGCAGTGGGACCGGAACAAGCTGACCATCTACTTCACCGCCGAGCGGCGCGTGGACTTCCGCCAGCTCGTGCGCGACCTGGCGCGGACGTTCCGCACGCGCATCGAGCTGAAGCAGATCGGCGTGCGCGACGAGGCGGCGCAGCTGGGCGGCGTGGGCCGCTGCGGCCGCCAGCTCTGCTGCGCCACCTGGCTGCGCGAGATCAAGCCCATCTCCCTGCAGCTGGCGAAGGACCAGAACCTCTCCCTCAACCCGCAGCAGATCTCCGGCACCTGCGGCCGGCTGATGTGCTGCCTGACGTACGAGCACGACGCCTATCTGGCGGCGCGCAAGCGCTTTCCCCGCGAGGGAAAGACGCTGCGCACGGTGGTGGGCGCCGAGCGCGTGGTGGCCATCGACATCTTCCGCAACCTGGTGACGCTGCAGGACGAGAACCGGCAGCGCCGCACCATCCCGCTCGACCAGCTGAAGGCGGAGACGGTGGCCGCGCCCCCGGGCGAGCGTCCCGCCGCGCCGCCGCCGCAGGCGCAACCCGCGCTGCCCACCCCGCAGACGCCGCAGCGGCCGCCCCGGCGCCCGCGCCGGCCGCCCGAGCGGAGGCCCGAGTGAGCCGGTTCTACCTCACCACGGCCATCGACTACGCGAACGGCGACCCGCACCAGGGGCACGCGTACGAGAAGATCGGCGCCGACGCCATCGCCCGGTACCACCGCCTGCTGGGCGAAGACGTGCGCTTCTGCATGGGGATGGACGAGCACGGGCAGAAGGTGGCCCAGGCCGCGGCGGCGAACGGCATCTCCCCGCAGGAGCAGGCGGACCGCATCGCCGCGCGCTTCGAGGCGGCGTGGGCGAAGCTGGAGATCAGCAACGACCGCTGGATCCGCACCACCCAGCCGCACCACAAGCGCGGGGTGAAGGCGCTGATCGAGCGCATCCGTGAGCGCAACCCCGACGACTTCTACGAGCAGACGTACGAGGGGTGGTACTGCGTCGGCTGCGAGCAGTTCAAGCGCGACGACGACATCGTGGACGGCCGCTGCGTCCTCCATCCCACGCGCGAGCTGCAGTGGACCGAGGAGCGCAACTGGTTCTTCCGCCTGTCGCGCTACGAGGGGTTCCTGCGCGACCACTTCGCCGCGCATCCCGGCTTCCTGCGCCCCGAGGCGCGACGCAACGAGATGCTGGCGCTGATCGACTCGGGGCTCGAGGACATCTCCATCACCCGCGCGCGCCTCTCCTGGGCCATCCCCTTCCCCATCGCTTCGAGTGACGGGGAGACGCAGGGGACGTGGGTGTGGTTCGACGCGCTGCCGAACTACCTGACCGACACCGGGTTCCCGGACGAGGGATGGGACGAGTGGTGGCCGGCGCAGCTGCACGTGGTGGGGAAGGACATCGTTCGGCTGCACTCCATCATCTGGCCGGCGATGCTGAAGGCGGCGGACCTGCCGCTTCCGCAACAGGTGTGGGGGCACGGGTTCGTGCTGCTGGGCGGCGAGCGGTTCAGCAAGTCGAGCGGCGTGGGGCTGGACCTGAACGAGGCCATCGACCGCTACGGGCCCGACGCGTTCCGCTTCTTCCTGCTGCGCGAGGTGCCGTGGGACGGCGACGGCAACTTCAGCTGGGAGCGCTTCGCGGAGCGGTACACGTCGGAGCTGGCCAACGGCGTCGGCAACCTGGGGAGCCGCACGCTGTCGATGGTGGCCAGGTACCGCGACGGCGAGACGCCTGCCGTGGATGTGCGCGCCGACGCGGCGGTGGACGAGGCGCTCGCGGCGTACCGGGCGGAGATGGACGCGCTCCTGCTGCATCGCGCGGCCGAGGCGGCGATGGGGCTGGTGCGCCACGCCAACGCCTTCGTGGCCGAGATGCAGCCGTGGGCGATGGCCAAGGAGCCCGGCCGCGCGGGCGAGCTGGATGCCACGCTGCACGCGATGGTGCGCTACGTGGCGGTGATCTCCGTGCTCCTCTTTCCGTTCATGCCGGAGAAGATGGGCGAGCTCTGGCGCCGCGTGGCCGGCGAGCGCCCGATGCCGCGGCTGGACGGGCTGGCGCGGCTGGACGTCTCCGGCTGGCGTGTGTCCGCCGGCGACCCGCTCTTCCCGCGCCCCGAACCCGCGAAGGCGACGGTCTGAGTTGCGGGGGTTGCGCCTGAAGTGAGTGGAGTGTACAATCCATCTCCCTCACAATCAGGCTGGATCATGTACGCCTTCGTTGCCTCGACCCGCCCGCGGTCCGTGCAGGCGAAGAAGACCCTGCACTACAAGAACGAGATCGTCCGCGCCTTTCAGCGGTACGTCCCTGCTCCCGCGCAGCTGGACGGACCGCTGTATGGCGTGGTGTACTATTTTCACAACGTGCCCAGCGAGACGGACGCCGACAACATCAGCAAGCCGGTGTGGGACTGTCTCGAAGGACTGGCGTTCGAGAACGACCGCAGCATCCGCCTGAGGATCGCGGGGATGCACGACCTCTCGCTTGGCGGGATCGAGGCGCTCGATACCCGGCTGGTCCCCGAGGAGGTGGTGCCCGATTTGCGCGAGCTGGTGGAGGCGGCGGATCATGTCCTCTACATCGAGGTAGGAAGACTCAGCGAATCGATGTTCCGCTTCGGTCTGGAGGTGCTCTAGCGATGCAGATCGACGAGGATATCCTGCAGCGGCACATGGAAGAGGCCGCCATCGAGCAGCTCGCCGCCGAGTATCTCCACAAGGGGTACTCGGTGGTTCCCGCGCCCGAAAACGGCGGCGGCGATGCCGACCTCGTGGTCCGGCGTGGCGACGAGAGGATCTACTTCCACGTGCGCTCGACGCCGGACGCCCGCCAGCGGCTCACGCGGGTGCATCGGCACGTCAATGAGCAGGAGAACGCGCGGCTGCAGATGGTGATCGTACGCCCGCCGAAGGCAGCCGACATCGATGTCGAGGATTTCGAGGCGCGGTTGCTGAGACTTTGTACCGAACGCATCGCGACGCTGGGGTTTGCCGGAACCGGGTATGTCGCGCGCCCGAAACGCGTTACCGATGTGCGCTTCGATACGGTGAACGTGAAGCGCGAGGGCATCGAGGTGCAGGGGACCGCGGTCGGCGAGTTCGATCTGGATTGTGGGGGATCGCCTGCACTCAACGATACGTTCCTCCTCAACTTTCACCTGATGCTGAGCCACGAGCTGGAGATTGCGTCCGTGGAATCGCTCACGGCGGACGTCTCGGGGTACGTGGAATAGGCGATCTACGCCCACGCACGAACGAAGGGGGACCGGCGCACAGCCGGTCCCCTTTCTTTTAGTCTCACGCGGAGGCGCGGAGACGCGGAGAACTCATCGCGGCACTGAGTTCTCCGCTGTTCTCCGCGCCTCCGCGTGAGACATCAAGATCATTTACATGCACGCGGATGCGGCTCGTCCCGCGTCTCCGCATCTCGTCCCATCGCCGCAACCGCGGGTGGGGGAGGGGCGTTTCAGATGAGAACGCATGCCTCGCGATCCCCTCATCCGCCCCACTCCCATGCCCGTCCCCTTCTCCGGCACCACCCGCGCGCTGCTGGCCGACCGTGGCCGCGGCGCGATCGCCATGCAGCTGGCCGGCGCGGCCGTGGTGGCGGCGTGGGCGGCGTGGATAGGCGCGGCGCGGCTGACGCTGTACGAGGCGTCGGATGCCGCGCGCATCGAGGCGGACCGCGCGGTGCACCCGGTGGACGCACCGTCGGGCGGACGCGTGGTGCAGGCGCCGGGGCTGCGGCTGGGCGCGCCCGTCCGCGCGGGCGACGTGCTGGTGGTGCTGGACGCGCGCGCCGAGCGGATCGAGCTGGAGCGTGAGCGCGGGCGCGTGGCGTCATTGGAGCGCGAGCGCGCGGCGCTGGCGTCGCGGCTGGACGCGGAGGCGCGCGTGCTGGCGCGAACGCGGGACGCGCTGGCCGCCGCCGCGGGCGAGTCCGCCGCGCGCGTGCGCGAGGCCGAGTCCGCCAGCCGCTTCGCCGACGCGCAGGCGCGGCGCGCGGCGGTGATGGGCGCGGCGGGCGCGCTGAGCGACGCGGACGTGAGCCGCACGCGCGCGGCCGCCGAGCAGGCCGCGTCGGACCTGGACGCGGCGCGCTCCGGCGGCGCGGCCACGCAGGCGCGCGGCCGTCAATCCGTGGCGGAAGGCGAGGCGCGGATCGACGCGCTGCGCGGCGAGCTGGCCGGGCTGGAGGCGGAAGCCGCGCGCGCGGCCTCCAACGCGCGGCGGTGGGAGCTGGAGGTGGAGCGGAAGACGCTGCGCGCGCCGGTGGACGGCCGCCTGGCGCGCGTGGAGGCCGTGCGGCCCGGCGAGGTGCTGGCCCCCGGCGCGCGCGTGGCCGAGGTGGTGCCGCCGGGTCGCCTGCGCATCGTGGCCCAGCTGCCGGTGCGCGCCACCGGCCGCATCCGCGCGGGGCAGGCGGCCACGCTGCGGCTGGACGCCTTCCCGCCGATGCGCTACGGCACCGTGGTGGCGCGTGTGGCGCGCGTCGGCGCCGAGCCGCGTGGCGGGCGCGTGCGGGTGGAGTGCGAGGTGGTGCGCGCGCCGGCCGCAATTCCGCTGCAGCACGGGCTGGCGGGATCGCTGGAGATCGCGGTAGGCGCGGCCACGCCGGCCTCGCTGCTGGCCGGCGCCGCCGAGCGCGCGCTGCGCGGAGACGGCCGATGAGGAGCGGCCGCCGCCTCCTCGTGCCGGAGGTGATCCAGAGCTCCGCGCTGGACTGCGGCCCCGCGGCGCTGAAGAGCCTGGCGGAGGGATTCGGGATCCGCGTGGGCTACGGCCGCCTGCGCGAGGCCTGCCAGACCGGCGTGGACGGGACGTCGATCGACGCGGTCGAGGCCGTCGCCCGGCAGCTGGGGCTGGACGCGGAGCAGGTGATGCTCCCCGCCGACCATCTCCTCCTCCCCGAAGCGCGTGCGCTCCCCGCCATCGTGGTGATCCGCAACCCGGGCGGGATGACACACTTCGTGGTCGCGTGGCGGATGGACGGCGGGCGGGTGCAGGTGATGGACCCCGCGACGGGGCGGCGCTGGCGCGCGCGGCCGCGCTTCGTCTCCGACCTGTACCTGCACACGCATCCCGTTCCCGCGGCGGCGTGGAAGGACTGGTCCCGCTCGGCCGAATTCACCGATGCGCTCACCGCCCGCCTCGCGCGTCTCGACCTCCGCCGCGACGCGGAGGCGCTGGTCGGCGATGCGCTGGCGCACCCGTGCTGGCGCGGAATGGCCGCGCTGGACGCGTCCACGCGGCTGACCGCGTCGCTGGTCGCCGGCGGCGCGCTGCGGGCGGGCGCGGAGGCGGCGCGGGCGCTGGTCGCACTGCGCGACGAGGCGCTCGCGCTTCCCGAGGGCGGCGAAACGGAGGCGGTCCCCGCCGCGTACTGGATGGTACGGCCGCATCCGCCGGGCGCGGACGGCGAGGAGCGGCTGCTCTTCCACGGCGCCGTCCTCGTTCGCGTGCGCGGGCGGCTCCAACGGGACGCATCTCCCTCCCCCGACTCCCCCCGATCTCCCGAGCCCCTTCCCGAGATCCGCGCGGCGCTGGAGGAGCGCTCGCCCGCGCCCGGCCGCCGCCTGCTGTCGCTGCTCGCGGAGGACGGCGCGCTGGCCCCCGCGGTGCTGGCGATGGCGCTCGTCGCCGCGGCGGCGGGAACGGTGCTGGAGGCGCTCCTCTTCCGTGGCTTGCTGGACGCCGGCCGCGCGCTGGGGACGGCTCCGGCGCGGGCGGCCGTCGCCGGCGCGCTGCTGCTGCTGTCGGCGGTGCTGCTGGGGATCGAGCTGTCGGCCGCGAGCGGGCTGCGGCGCGCGGGGCGGCACCTGGAGGCGCGGCTGCGCATCGCCTTCCTGCGCAAGCTGCCGCGCCTGGGCGACCGCTACTTCCACAGCCGGCTGATGTCGGACATGGCCGAGCGCGCGCACGCCGCGCACTCGCTGCGTACGCTGCCGGATCTCGCGGGCCGCACCGTGCGCGCCGCCGCCGAGCTGGCGGTGACGGTGGGCGCCATCGCCTGGCTCGACCCGGCGAGCGCGATCCCGGCCGTGCTCGGCGCCGCCGCCGCGGTCGCCGTGCCGCTGGCGATGCACGGCTTCGTGGCCGAACGGGACCTGCGCGTCCGTAGCCACCAGGGTGCGCTCAGCCGCTTCTATCTCGACGCGCTGCTGGGGCTTACGCCGGTACGCGCGCACGGCGCCGAGCGCTCCGTCCGTCGGGAGCACGAACTGCTGGTGACGGAATGGGCGCGCGCCGGGCTCGGCCTGTTCCGCGCCCTCGCCGCCGCGGACGGCGTGTCGTCGCTCGTGGGCTACGGCGCCGCGGCGTGGATCATCCTGGGCCACGCGGCGCGCTCGAGCGCGAGCGGACGCCTGCTCCTCCTGGCGTACTGGGCGCTCGCGCTCCCCGCGCTCGGGCAGGCGCTGGCGCTTCTGGTGCGCCAGTACCCGGTCCACCGCAACGTCGCCCTCCGCCTCTTCGAACCCCTCGAAGCGTCTGAAGAGCAAGGGGATATGGCAGATGGAGAACCGGCACCCGCGGAAACGCACAAGGTCGGCTCCGGCGAAGTCCGCGTAGGCGGACTGCGTGTCGTTGTAGCCGCGACTTCAGTCGCATCCTCCGAACCTCCTCCATCCCCCGACCCCCCACCTGGCGTCGCCATCGACATGCGCGGCGTGCGCGTGGAGGCGGCGGGCACAGAGATCCTGCATCGCGTCACCTTGGCGATCGCGCCGGGCGAGCACGTGGCCATCGTGGGCCCATCCGGAGCGGGCAAGTCGACGCTCGTCGGGCTGCTGCTCGGGTGGCATCGCCCGTCTCGCGGCGAGGTGCGTGTCGACGGACGCATGCTGGACGGCGCGGAGCTGCGGCGGCTCCGGGCGCAGACGGCGTGGGTCGATCCCGCGGTGCAGCTCTGGAACCGCAGCGCGGCCGAGAACCTGGCGTACGGCGCCGAGTCCGGTCCGCTCGCGCGCCTGGGTGACGCCGTCGAGGCGGCGGCGCTGGGCGGCGTCGTGCGACGCCTGCCGCAGGGGCTGCAGACGCCGCTCGGCGAGGGCGGCGCGCTCGTCTCCGGCGGCGAGGGGCAGCGTGTGCGCTTCGCCCGCGCGTGGCTCCGTCGGGACGCACGCCTGGTGATCCTCGACGAGCCGTTCCGCGGTCTCGACCGCGAGCGACGCCACGCGCTCCTGGCCGAGGCGCGGCGGGCGTGGCGCGGCGCTACCCTCCTCTGCGTCACCCACGACCTCTCCGAGACGGAGGGCTTCGACCGCGTGCTGGTGGTGGAGGACGGCGCCGTCACCGAGGACGGCGCGCCCGCCGAGCTCGCGGCCCGCGCCGGCTCGCGCTACGCCGCGCTGCTCGCCGCGGAAGCGGCCGTGCGCGCGCGGTTCGCCCGCGGGCCCGGGTGGCGGCGTTTGTGGCTGGCGGACGGCGGGCTGACGGAGACGGAATGATCATCACCACCCACACGACACCGCGGGGTGTCATCCTGAGGGAGCGTACGCGCAGAACTCTCGGCCGCACCGTTACTTCGACGCTCCCGAAGGATCTATTCGACCCGGGACGATGCCTGTCGCGTACGGCGACCGTTGCGCATGCCGCGAGTAGATCCTTCGGGCGCGACAAGCTCCTCTGCGGACGCGGCGCGGGTGCTTTGCGCCCTCAGGATGACACCCGGAAGGGTGTCGCGGGTGGCGCCACAGGCGCGATCTCCTGCGAGCCACCGCGGGAAGGTGCGCGGTGAGCGGCGTCGGCGCGCTCGCGTGGCCGGCGGCGGAGCTGGACCAGGCGCTCGCGCTGCTCCTTCGCCACGGTGGATTGTCCGCCAATCCCGCCGGCATCCCGCCGGCGCCGGTGGAGGGCGACGAGGCGGAGGTCGAGCGCTGGATCGCGTCCGCGGTGGCGCCGCTGGAGCTGGAGGCGGAGGCGCTGGATGCGCCCTGCGCGGACGCCGCCGCCATGCTCGCCGGGTGCGCGCCCGCGCTGCTGCAGATCGCGGGCGACGGCGGAGCGCGGTTCGTCCTCCTCGCCGGGCGGACGCGGTGCGGGGTCCGGGTGATCGGGCCCGATCGGATCGCATCCACCCTCCCCATCGAGACCCTGCGCGACGCCGTGTGCGGGCCTCTGGAGCGGCCGCTCGAGAGCGACGTGCGGCGGCTGCTGGAGCGCGCCGGAGTGCCCGCGCGGCGGCGCGATCGAGCCGCCGCGGCGCTGCTGCGCGAGCGGCTGGGCGCGCGCCGCATCACTGGCGTGTGGATGCTGCGGCCGCGGCCCGGCGCGCCCGCGCGGTCGCTCGCGACGGACGCGGGCCTGCGCGGGCTCCCCTGGCGCCTCGGCTTCGTCCACGCGGCGCAGTATGCGCTCTGGGTGGCCGCATGGGCGCTCCTGGCGGCGGGCGCGCTCTCCGGGCGCGTGGACGGCGGGCGGCTGGCCGGGTGGTCGCTGGCGCTGCTCACCGCCGTCCCCTTGCGCGCGGTGTCCGTCTGGTGGCAGGGCGTGCTCGGCGTCCGTGCCGGCGCGGTGCTCAAGCGGCGCCTGCTGGACGGCGCGCTGCGCCTGCGCCCCGACGAGGTGCGCCACCAGGGCGCCGGCCGCTTCCTGGGCACCGTCATCGAGTCCGAGGCCATGGAATCGCTCGCGCTGTCGGGCGGGATCGCGGCGGCGCTGGGGACGCTCGAGCTGGCCGCGGCATTCGCGGTGCTGGCGGCGGGCGGGGGGTGGATCCGGGCGCTTCCGCTCGCCGCATGGCTCGGGGTGATCGCGCTGCTGGCGTGGCGATACGCGCGTCTGCGGCGCCTTTGGACCGACGCGCGGCTGGAGATGACGCACGAGCTGGTGGAGAAGATGGTGGGCTACCGCACGCGGCTGGCGCAGGAGGAGCCCGCGTCGTGGCATCGCGGCGAGGAGGAGCAGCTCGCGCGCTACCTGGACCTCTCCGCGGCGATGGACCGCGCCGCGGCGAGGTTGCCCGCGCTGGCCGGTCGGGGATGGCTGCTGGTCGGCCTAGCGGGCGTGGCGCCGCTGTTCGTGCGCGGGGGAGACGGCGTCGCCGCGGGCGTGGCGCTGGGCGGCGTGCTGCTGGCGTGGCAGTCGCTGGCGCGTTTGGGCCCCGCGCTGCTGATGCTCCCCGACGCGGCCATCGCGTGGCGCAGAGTGGGCGCGCTCTTCCGCGCGGCGTCGCGCCGCGAGGCGGAGGGCGCGTGGCGGGCCGCGTCTCCATCCCCCCGGCCCGGTGAGGTGGTGCTGGAGGCGGCGGGGCTCGGCTTTTCGCACGCGGGGCGCGGCGACGTGCTGCGCGGGCTCTCGCTGCGCCTGCGCCGCGGCGAGCGGGTGCTGCTGGAGGGCCCGTCGGGCGCGGGAAAGAGCACGCTGGCGGCGCTCCTGAGCGGCCTGCGCGAGCCGGATTCCGGATCGCTGCTCCTGGGCGGGCTCGACCGGTGGACGGTGGGCGCGGCGGAGTGGCGGCGCCGGGTCGCCGCGGCGCCGCAGTTCCACGAGAACCACGTGCTCACCGGCACGCTCGCGTTCAACCTGCTGATGGGGCGCCGCTGGCCCGCGCCGCAGGCGGACCTGGACCAGGCCGAGGCGCTCTGCCGCGAGCTGGGCCTGGGCCCGCTGCTGGACCGCATGCCGTCGGGGATGATGCAGATGGTCGGCGAGGGCGGCTGGCAGCTGTCGCACGGCGAGCGCAGCCGCGTGTTCCTGGCCCGCGCGCTCCTGCAGGGCGGCGACGCGCTGGTGCTGGACGAGAGCTTCGCCGCGCTCGATCCCGAGACGCTGTCCGACGCACTTGCCGTCGCCGTGGCACGCGCGCCCGCGCTGATCGTCATCGCCCACCCGTAGCCGCTCGTCCCGCCAAATCGCCGCGATCCGCGGCCCCTCCACGTCTCGTCACAAAGCTGGAACGGCGCGCCTCTCCCGCGCGTTCAAATCTCAGAGAGACAACGATTTCCACGCACGCAACCGAGGAGGCGGGCGATGAAGACCATCACCACGATCCGTGCCGGCCAGGGCGCCACCGTCGACCCCAACGGCTGACAGGACGACACGATGAAGACGAGCACCGCAGTCCATGCCGGCGACGGGCCATTCATCGATCCCAACGGCTGACCAGGCGGGACGATGAAGACCACGACGGCGGTCCGTGCCGGCGAAGGCGGGCACCTCGATCCCAACGGCTGACGCGGGAGGCGGAGATGAGGACGATCACCACGATCCGGGCCGGCGAGGGCTGGCTCATCGACCCCAACGGCTGAGGAGGTCGCGATGAACGCACGCACCACCGTCCGCGCCGGCGTCGGCGCGCGCATCGACGACAACGGCTGAGCAGGAGCACGGAGATGGGCATCCGCACCACGATTCGCGCCGGCGAGGGCGGATTCGTCGACCCGAACGGCTGAACAGGGAGATGGTGATGAAGACGAACGTCACGATCCGCGCGGGCGCCGGCTGGGGCATCGACCCGAACGGCCTGCCCGGGGAGGGAGGATGAACGCGGCCACTGCCGTCCGCGCCGGCGAAGGCGTGGGCCTCGATCCCTTCGGCTGAAAGGGAGATGGCGATGAAGATGAACACCACGATCCGCGCCGGCGAAGGCATCGGCATCGACCCGTTCGGCTGACGCGGAGGCGGCGATGGAGACGGCCACCACGGTCCGCGCCGGCGACGGTGTCGGCATCGATCCCAACGGCTGACGCGAGGAGATCGCGATGAAGACGGCCACCACCATCCGCGCGGGCGACGGGATCGGCATCGATCCGTTCGGCTCACGCTGACGCGGGGACGAAGGATGATGCTCACCACGATGCTGCGGGCGGGCAATCGCGGCGCCATCGACCCGAACGGCTGACAGCCGTTCGAGCCCACGGGGGCGGCGACTCGCGCCGGCCCCGGAATCACCCCTGGACAGAGGGAGGATGCGATGAAGGCACACACCACCGTTCGCGCAGGTGCAGGCGCCCGCATCGACGGCAACGGCTGAGGCGACGGGCGATGAAGACGGCCACCACGATCCGCGCCGGCGAAGGCTCCGGCATCGATCCCTACGGCAATCCCTGACGGAGCCGGGCGCGATGAACGTCCCCACCACGCTGCGTGCGGGCGGCGACCACCGCTGCACCATCGACCCCAACGGCGGCGCCTGCACGCCGTGACCCCATCCACCCCGCACCACGGGAGCGGCAGATGAGCAACACGACCACCGTCCGCGCCGGCGGACGCGCCACCATCGACCCGAACGGCTGACGAGGGCGGCGATGCGCACCCACACCACGGTTCGCGCGGGCGCCGGCCCACGCATGGACGACAACGGCTGACGCGAGAGGCGACGATGAGCATCCGGACGACGGTCCGCGCGGGTTCGGGCGTCCGCATGGATCCCAACGGCTGAACCGCCGGTTCCGCGACCCGCGGCGACTCCACGCCGCCGCGGCATCACCCACCACCATGGAGGTTCGCGATGCACCTGAGCACGTACGTCCGCGCAGGCGAGACCTGCCACATCGATCCCAACGGCTGAGGCGGCGATGAGCGTAAAGACGAACACGCGCGCCGGCGGCGGCATCTGCATCGACCCCATCGGCTGATCACGGAGATGCGCACCAGCACGCAGGTACGCGCAGCCGGGGGCGGCTTCATCGACCCCTACGGCTGAACGGCACACGGCTCCGGCGGCCGGACGCCACCGGGCATCCACACTCGGACGAGGGAGGAAGAGATGCGCACGATCACCCAGGTCAGGGCCGGCTCCGGAGGCTGCCTGGACCCGTTCGGATGACGGCGGGCCGGCCCGTATCCCCCCAACCAGGAGGCAGCGATGCCCACGACGGCACAGGTCCGCGCCGGTAACGGCGCCGGCATCGACCCCAACGGCTGAACGGCACGCGGCTCCGGCGGCCTCACCGCCGCCGGAGCCACACGCGACCACCACGGAGGCGGCATGAGCACGAGCACGAAGATCCGCGCCGGTACCGGCCCGTGCATCGACCCGATCGGGTGATGCGATGACGGCTACGACCCACGTCCACGCCGGCCAGGGCGGCCTGATCGATCCCAACGGCTGAGCGGCGGAGAATCCACCACGAGATGAGGCGACGATGAGCAGTCACACACAGATCCGGGCCGGCACGGGCGCCTGCATCGACCCCGAGGGATAGAGGCGGGCGATGCGCACGAGCACCCACGTCCGCGCCGCCGCCGGCGGAGAGATGGATCCCAACGGTTGAGCGCACGGGCACACCCGCGAGGGGACGGATGAACGCGACCACGAGCGTCCGCTCCGAGGCCGGCTGCAGTATGGACCCCGACGGCTGAACAGGAGACGAACGATGACGACGAGCACCCACGTCCGCGCGGCGGGCGGCCCCGGGATGGACCCCAACGGAGGTGGATCATGAGCACGAGCACGCACGTCCGCGCCGCCAGCGGCGGCGGGATGGACCCCGACGGCTGACGCGCGGGAGGCGACGATGATGACCCGCACCCACGTCCGCGCTTGGCAGGGATCGATGATCGACCCCAACGGCTGAGGAGATCCAGATGACCACGTCCACCACCATCCGCGCGGGCTACACCGCCTGCGTCGACTCCAACGGCTGAACCAGGAGATCGAGATGAGCACGTCCACCAGCGTCCGCGCGGGCTACTCCGCCTGCATCGACCCGAACGGCTGAACCTTCACCCGGAGATTGCCATGAGATCGGAATCCAACGTCCGTGCCGGCTACTCCGGCTGCGTCGACCCCAACGGGTGAGATCGCGATGACCACGAGCACACACGTCCGCGCCGGCGGCCGCGGGGGATGGGACCCCAACGGCTGACCCCAGCCACGGAGGCAGGGATGCGCACGACCACGGCGGTCCGCGCCGCGGAGGGCAGCGGCATCGACCCGAACGGCTGAAGAGGAGATCGAGATGCACTCCACGACGAGCATCCGCGCCGGCGACGGCGCCTGCATCGACCCGATGGGTTGAGCGGGAGACCTGGCGATGAAGACGAGCACCCGAGTGCGCGCCGCCGGCGGCGGCGCGATGGACCCCAACGGCGACGGCTGACCGCCGGCAGCCGCATCACCCCGGAGGCACCGATGACGACGAGCACGCAGGTTCGCGCGGGCGACGGCTGCTGCATCGACCCGTGGGGCTGAGGAGGCGGAGATGAAGACGACCGCGACCATCCGGGCCGGCACCGGCCCACTGATCGATCCCTTCGGCTGAGATCCGGCCGACCACACGCGAGGTGAGCGATGAAGACGAGCACGAGCATCCAGGCCGGCTGCAGGTCCACCATCGACCCGTGGGGCCAGCCCTGCGGATGACCGGGAAGATCCCCATGCACGCGACGACCACGGTCCGCGCCGGCCAGGGCGCAGGCCTCGATCCCAACGGCTGACAGCCCGCGGCTCACCACGAAGGCTGAGGATGAACGCGATGACCACTGTCCGCGCCGGTAGCGGCCCGGGAGCCGATCCCGACGGCAGGACCTGAGATGAAGGCGAGCACCGGAACGCGCGCCGCACAGAGAGTGACCCTCGATCCTAACGGCGCCGCGCGCCCCTGAGCACGGAGGCGGGAGATGCCGCAGCACACGCACATCCGCGCCGGCGAAGGCGCGGGGCTGGACCCGCACGGCGGTGGATGATCTGCCGCGCAGAACCCAATGGCGGCACGGGCCGCCGACTCCGGCCGTGCCGCCGCCCTCGGCGCGGAGTCCTTCCCATCGGCGGCAGGACGGGACGATCACCATGACCGCACACACGCACGTCCGCGCCGGCAAGGGGCTGGGCGCCGATCCCAACGGCTGACGATGGCCACCCACACAGCCATCCGCGCCGGCAAGGGCTACGGCGTGGACCCCAACGGAGGCTGACGATGAGGCTCGACACCACCGTCCGCGCAGGCGCAGGCGTGCGCATGGACGACAACGGCGCGCACTGAGCGCCATCCGCCGCGGCCGGTCCGTCCCACCACGACCGGCCGCGGCGCACGGTTCATCTCGCGCCCGCGCCGCTCGTCCTCCGCGCGCCACCACTCGTCCCAGGCGCGCCACCTTATCCATCACCCCTGCGTTCTATCTCCAGGAAGAGGAGCACGGCGATGCACGCGACCACCCACGTCCGCGCGGGTGAAGGCGACGACCGCCTCAGCGGCAACAACGGCCCCGGCCGACCTGAGCCCCAAGGAGCGAACGATGAACACGACCACTCGCGTCCGCGCCGGCGAAGGTCCGTCCCTTTGCCCCCTCGGCGGGTCCGGAAGCTCCGGCTCCGGCGGCAACTCCGGCCACGGCTGAACGGGAGAAGCAGCGATGAAGACGACCACGCAGGTTCGCGCAGGCGAAGGCCCCGGGATCTGCCCCGTGGGCGGCAGCGGCAGCAACTCCGGCCACGGATGAACGGAGATTCGGCGATGAAGACGACCACGCGGATCCACGCAGGCGAAGGCGCGGGGCTCTGCCCCAACGGCGGTTCCGGCTCCAGCAATTCCGGCCGCGGCTGAACGGGAGACGACGATGAAGACGATCACGCAGGTTCGCGCCGGCGAAGGCACCGGCGTGTGCCCCAACGGCGGCACCGGCTCCGGCAGCTCGGGCTCCGGCACCTCCGGCCGCGGCTGACGGCCATGAAGACGATCACCCATCTCCGCGCGGGTGACGGCGATCCGCCGCTGGGCGATCCGGGACCGGGCACCCGCTGAACCAGGGGAGCGCACCATGAGCACGCAGACCGATCTCCGGGCTGGCGAAGGCTCCGAAATCAATCCCAACGGCAATCACTGACCGGCGAGGCGGCGATGCGCACCACCACTACGCTGCGCGCCGGCGAAGGCAGCCAGCTCGACCCCGACGGCTGACGCGCCGGGGAACCCTCCACACGGGAGCGGCACCGCGATCTACCACGACCACGCGGCGCGCGCCGGCAGCGGCGCCGCCGAGGGAAGGGAGCAGACGATGACCACCACGACTCACGTCCGTGCCGGTATCGGCGGGACGATGGACCCCAACGGCTGACGGCACGGGCGCCATCTCCAACCGGAGAAGACCCGTGAACACCAACACGCACATCCGCGCAGGCGAAGGCAGCGGGCTGGACCCCCACGGAGGGTGAGGCGATGACCGCGCACACCTCCCTCCGCGCCGGCGAAGGCAACGGCGCAGACCCGCACGGCTGAGGAGATCCCGATGAAGATGGAGACGCAGGTTCGCGCCGGAGACGGCAACGGCTTCGATCCCCACGGCTGATCGAGAGATTCCAGCGATGAGCACGCACACCCACGTCCGTGCCGGCGACGGCAACGGGCTCGATCCCCACGGCGGCCCCGGTGGTGGATGAGGCCGCGTGGTGAACCCGCACCTCGATCCGCGCGGGCGGCCGGGCAGCGCCGCTCGCGCGGACGAAGGGGAGGCTCGACGATGAACACCCACACGCATGTCCGCGCGGGGGAAGGCAACGGCTTCGATCCGCACGGCGGCCCCGGCGGCGGCTGAAAGGAGATCCGACGATGAGCACGCAGACCCAGGTCCGCGCCGGCGCCATCCTGATGGCCGACGGCATCCTGATGAGCGACTGATACCAAATCCGGCTATACAGTTGACGCATTTGCGTCCGTGGGCCACCACCGGAAGCAGGTGGTACTTCGGATGATTTCGGTCTGCTCGCCGAGCTCGCAGCAACGCTTGCTCAGCGTCGCTTCGAGCTCGGCCAGCGACGCGAAGCT